>JAPDPN010000122.1:0-4963 GCA_034506455.1 Candidatus Zhuqueibacterota bacterium
TGCAGGATCTTCAGCAGCAGATTCGTCAAGCGCGGATTCTGCAGACATTTCGCTTGGTTCAATCTCGATTCGGACGTTCTTACCGCGAAGGTGTGTGATCAGAGCATGAAAACGGTTGAGCATAGGAGAATCTTTCTTCTCATTTTCTCGCTTTTTTCTGTTTCTCTCTATGCACAAAGCGATGCCGCGCATCGGTTGTATCTTCAGGCCAAAAAGTTTTCTTATGAGCAGAAATGGCGTGAAGCAGCCGATCTTTACCGTCAATTGTCGCGCGAACACCCGAGCAGCAGCTATCGGCAGGAAGCAGATTTTTGGGAAGGTTATTGCCTTGAAAAGGCCGGTGAATCATTAAAGGCTTATGAGGCATTCGAACGGTTGCGGCGGCAGTTTCCTGACGGCGCCTGGAGCGACGACGCTCTTGATCGGCAGATCATTTTAGCTGAAAAACTGGCCGAAAAGCCCGGCGATCGTTTTTACGAAGATCTTTACCGCTGGATGAATACGGGAGATAAGGAGAATCGCTTTGCCGCCGCCGCGGCCCTGGCCAGGCTGGGTGATCGCCGCGCTTTGGAAACCCTAAAGTCCATGAGAAATGAGTCGTTCTTTACTCGTGAAGCGGAACAACTAATCGCACAGCTTGAACAGTCGGCCGACGATAACCTAACCCAGGCTGCGCCTTCCTCTGCACCGTCAGCAAAAAAGACCGAGAGGAGAAGAACAATTCAAGTCGGTCCGCGTGACGATAGAATCAACTATTTTCAAGAAAAACGTTTCGAGCAGTACCGCAGAATGACGCGCAAAGATGATAATTGGACGCCGGATGATCTGGTCGATTTCGCCTTGTGGCATATTCTGCCTTCTGAACAGTTCGATGAATATATCAGCTTAAATCGAGAAGGGCGCCGCCGGTGGCTGGATGACTATTGGGCCAGGCAGGATCCTACGCCCCAAACAATCGAGAATGAATGCCGCGAAGAGTTTGAAAAACGGGTGGATTTTGCGCGCCGCAACTTTTCCTATTATGACGGCCGGGAAGATTTCTACTATGCTCCTTGGGACGCCCGCGGCGAAGTCTATATCAAGTTTGGCAAACCCGACAAACGAACGATCACCGATGAGGGCGAATTTTGGCATTATGCAGCTTTCAACCGAGTCACCTTTTTCATTCGACCCAATGTCACCAATATTTTCGGACGCGCAATTTTCATTTCTTCTCTGGATAATCAGACGATGCGTACGGTTTCCCCATTGACCGAGCGGTCAAAATGGCGCAATTTTCATCAGGAGTATATTTTCCAACCCGGAATCTATTTTTCCTCAAAGGCAAAATAGAACTCTCTTTACTCACGCCTAAAATTAAGCTTACGCAATTTATCGACAATCCGGTATGCCTAATCAGTAAATTCAATCGAGAAGTCAAAGATGAAGAAATATTGCTCATTTATGGTTTTTGTCGTCGCCTTTTTTTCTCCTGTGACGGTGCTGTATCCTTCCTCCTGGAGTTCGCTCAACGGTCCTTACGGGGGAGTGGTTCAATCTGTTTATGTCAATCCCAACAATCAAGTTTATGCTGAATTTGCGGGAAAATTATGGACGTCGGCTGATCTAAGAAATTGGGCCCCTATTGTTCAGGACTGCAGCTATTTTGTGGTCGGCAAAGACAATACGCTTTTTGTTCAGGACTCGAAAAACAACCTTTTTTTCTCAACGGATTGGGGAGCTGCTTGGCAGGAAATTCCCAAGATGCGCAACGATTTGGCGCTCGAGCGCATGGCATTCGATGCCGCCGGCAGGTGGTATTTGGCCGCCGGCAATCAGGTCTTGTTTTCTACCGACGGCGGACGAAACTGGACGGCTTTTTCGTTTTCATTCAATAATTCGGCGGAAAAAGTTAGGGTCGATGAGAGCGGCAATCTCTATGTCTTCGGCAACGCCAAGCTTTGCGTCTCCTTGGATCAAGGTCAAAGCTGGCGGCAGGTCTATTCCGCCTCCGCGGAAATTCAGGACGTATTAGCGGCCGGTACCATGGGATTATTTCTCGTGGTCGGCTCTGAAAGCGGCGGCCAAATTCTCAAATCAACCGATCGCGGCAGCTCCTGGGTTGTTTCGAATCTGCCTTACGCAAAGACACTCGCTTATTCCGGCTCTTGGCTGATGGGCGCCTTTGGAAAACGTGGGTCCTTGTTCAACGCCGCTTCTTTTATTTCCTCGAACAGCGGCGCAAGCTGGCGTATGGCGGATGTGGGATATTCCATACGCTCGTTCGCCCGCACCGGCGACGGAAAGCTTTTGGCTGCTTCCGTAGACGGCCTGTGGGTTTCGGCAGACGGCGGCGTAAATTGGACGATTGTGGGTCCTCCGGCAGCCGACGTCAGAAATATTGCAGGCGCCGATTGGGGGATCTTTGCCGTCAGCCGTACGGCCGATGAAAAGCTGCGCTTCTGGGTTACGCGCAATAGCGGAATAAGTTGGAGTGAAGTCGAAAAAAGCAAATTTATAGCCGAGCCGCGCAGCGTTTTAGGACTGCAGATTTTACCGGATGGTCGACTGTGGATGATGTTGGGCTATTCTTCAGGAACCGATCGCTCCATCTTGTTCGAAAGTCGAGACCGCGGCGCCTCGTGGATCGTCAAACGCAAGTCCGTTCATCCCACAGCCGGTTTTGATTTTGCAGGTTCCACGGCGACGGCCTTTTTATGGGAAGCCGGAACAAGAGTCTATTACTATTCCTCGGATTACGGGGCGGCATGGATCCCTGTCTCCCTGCCCTTCCCGATTTACGGACTTTTGACTGCTCAGAATGGAATTCTGTACGCCTTCTCAGGCTCCGATGTAAATCGTCCTCTGCAATTGTTTCGTTCCTTTTCCGCCGGTTCGGCATGGGACCCTCCAATCTCTTTAACCGAGCAGCCGGAGATGATCTATTCCCTGCAGACCAATTTCCTCGGCGATCTCTTTAAAACGGTCGCTCGTCAGAATGCCGACGGAAGCTTTGCCTTTGTCAAGCTTTTGCGTTCCATAGATTTCGGCGATACTTGGCAGGACATTTCGCCTTCTGCAGCAGCCTCGCTCTTTTCCTCAGTGCCGCCGGAGCTGCTCGCAGACGCCGGCGGCGCTCTCTATCTGGTTTGCTCAAAGATTTTCAAATCAAATGCCAATGGCGATCGGTGGGAAATTGATTATGAACCCGCGAATAAAGGCGCTGAGGCGAATATCCTTTTCGCCTCCAACGAAACGTCAACCCTTTTGGCGGGACTGAAAACCGGCGGCGTTTCTGCAAAGAGCCTTTCCGGAAAGATGTTTGTACCCAAGGGATTGGCTGAAGTCGAATATCCTATCACAAAGAGCTACGGCGTCTATTGGACGGATTATGACAATGACGGCTATGATGATGTTTTCGTTCTGAATGACGGCCGAAATGAACTCTATCGCAATGATTCGGGAAAGTTGAAGAATGTGACGGGAGGTGAAATCGTCACGGACGCAGAACCGTCTCGAGCTGCCGTATGGGGTGACTATAACAACGACGGCTATCCGGACTGCTATGTGGCGAACAGCGGTGTTGGAAACTGTCTCTATAAAAACCTCGGCGACGGGACATTCAAGAAAATAACACTCGGCAATGTTGTCGAGGATCGAGGCAATTTCAAGAGCTGTGCTTGGGGAGATGTCAACCGCGATGGTTTTCTGGATTTGTATTTAACACGAATCGACGGTAGAAATCTGCTTTATCTCAATACCGGTACAGGCTATTTCGAAAAAAGTTATGTCAATTTGATCGGCGAGAACACTGACAAATCCTACGGCTGCGCCTGGTGCGATTTCGATAATGACGGAGACCTGGACTTGTATGTCTGCAACGACGGATTGGATCAGCTATGGGAGCAGGTATCCCCCATGAAGTTTGCCCAGGTCAGTCAGGAGCGTTTGACGCAAAGCCCCGGCCTTTCCGTCGGTTGTTCTTGGGCGGACGTTAACAATGACGGCTGGATGGATCTGTTTGTAACCATGGCCGGCGCGGCAAATCGTCTTTATTTAAATAACGGCAACGGAAGTTTTCGTCTTGCGGGCGGCGAGTTGTCTCTGGAATCGGGAGCGTTCAAAGGCAGCGGCTTTGCGGATTATGACAATGACGGTGACCTCGATCTGGCGGTAACCGGCAACGGCGTTTTTCGGCTGTATGAAAATAGGGACGGCGTTTTCCAAAAGGAAAATCGATTTGACATTTCTTTTTTCGGCGGCAATTCATTGGCGCTGGCATGGGGAGATCTGGAGAACGACGGCAGACTGGAGCTGATCGTCGGCAGTTACGATCGCAAAAATGTCGTTTATTCTCCTTCCAACGTCGTCGGCAATTGGATCAAGGTAAAGTGTGTGGGAACGGCCTCCAATCGTCAGGCAGTCGGCGCCAAAGTGATCGTCAAGGCAGTGATCAACGGCAAGGCAGTCATGCAGACGCGCGACTTGACTTCGCAAAGCGGTTATTTGGCGCAAAGCAGCCTGATTCAGCATTTCGGACTGGGAGATGCACTGCGCGCCGACAGCATCATCGTGGTCTGGCCGAACGGAAAGCGCCAATCAACCGCCAACGTTGCGGCGAATCAGGTTGTCACGATAACCGAAGCAGGGGGTTCTATAGTCGAGAGTGAACTTTTACCTGAAGATTTCGGGTTGCTGAGGAATTATCCTAATCCTTTTAACAGCAAGACGACCATACGTTTTGCCGTTCGGCACAAAGGAGAAACGCGGGTTGAGATTCTAAACATTCATGGCCGCATTTTGAGGCGTGAAAATCTTTCCAAAGCGACCCCAGGCATCTGTGAATGGCAATGGGACGGCCGCGATTCAGAGGGTAAAGATTGCCCAAGCGGCGTTTACTTTATTAGAATCGTCACCACAGGAGACTTGGCTTTCGGTAAGGCAATGCTTGTGAGATAACGAAGGCATAGATTTCATGAAATTA
>JAPDPN010000122.1:5063-7844 GCA_034506455.1 Candidatus Zhuqueibacterota bacterium
ACGACATCGAGACCGTCATCGCCCAGAAAAACATGCCGATAAACAGCTGCTCCTCAAACGACGCCGGCGAACTTGACCGTCTAAGGTTTGACCGACTTTCAGCCGAGTCGCGTAATCTTGCAATGCGGATGAAAGCCGGTTTTTAGGGCGACGAATTGCCGACGTTCCTCTAATCCATCCCGAATGTAAGCAATGGAATCGGCGTGCCCCAACAGGGCGTACTCTAAAAAATCTCGCGTTGTGTTCTCTCTTAGGGGCTGGGGTTTCTATAGGCTACCTTATAATTGTTATTTTTTTAATGAACGGCTTGTTGTTGATCCGCAGGCAGCAAAAATAGGTGCCGCAGGCAACCTGAAAACCTGAATCGTCTCGAAGATCCCACAACACGGAATAGGTACCGGTATTTTTAAACGAGGCTTCGATTACACGCACTCTTTTTCCTAAAAGGTCATATATTTCGAGTTGAATGTCTGCAGGGTAAGGTAAGGTATAAACGAGAGTTGTTGAATGCCTAATTGGGTTCTGGATTTGTAATGGATGATAAAGACCTTCATTTTCCAACTGGGTCATTTGCTGTTTAACTACAGTAGGGTCAAGATACCGATTGACCGCGCCGTACAAGCCCACAGACCAACCGTGATTTGCATCGGTAAAATGAGCATCCGCCCACCAATATCCCATATATTCTGAATGTTCCCGAGTCCATGTGCGTCCGCCGTTGACGGTATGAAGGATATCTCCGTTCAGCCCGACAGCCCAACCTTCATTGCGATTCACAAACTGCACGTCCATCAGCAAATCTTCGAAATATGCAGTTTCATTTTGTTGTATCCATGTGTCTCCGCCATCCGCCGTTGCCAATATTAAGCCGTTGAATCCGACAACCCATCCATGCAGATCATCGATGAAATCCAAAGCGTTTAAATTTGAATAAAGCGTCTCTTCCTTTTCACGTAAAAGTTTCCATGATCGCCCGCCGTCTTCGGTACGCAGAATACGGCCGGCGGAACCAATGATCCATCCTTTGTTAACAGAAATAAAATCCATTTCAGATAGAAAATACGGAAACGTAGAAATATGCTCCCAACTGATCCCACCGTCGTTGGTGACAAACAGTTTGGAATGTTTGAATTTCCCGTACAAGGCCCACCCATTTTCTCTATTGATAAAATGGATGGCCGTTATCGTGTCGTTGTCAAAATGATGGACTTTTTCCCACGATTTGCCGCCGTCTCCGGTTCGCAGAATATCCCAAAAGCCGTTGATCCATCCCGTCGTTTGGTCAACAAACTGAATTTCATTGCCGGTAATGGAATCGCTTTGAGCCCAAGTATGGCCGGCGTTTTCAGTGCGGATAAAAATATTGTCGCCTACTGCACATCCAGTACGATGGTCTATAAAATGGACGCCGTACAAGTTGTTGCTTGGCGCCTTTATTTGCCATTTCCAGGATTCACCGCCGTTGTCGCTGCGTGCGATCAGCCCCCAGTCGGCAACAACCCAGCCGATCTGTTCATTAATAAAATAGATGTCATTGATTTTGTTAAGTGTGGGTGCCGCTGTTCGCTTCCAGCTTTTACCGCCGTCTGTTGTTTTGAAAAACAATCCCTTTTCACCGCCAAGCCACCCGATCCGATCATTGACGAAAAAGAGCGCATGAAAGCGTTTCGTATCATCTGTTACATGAACCCGCTCCCAGTTTTCGCCACCGTCGCTCGTGAGGAATACCTCATTGAATTCGCCTAATATCCAACCGTGTCTTTCTCCGGTAAAATAAAACCTTCTTCCATGTACTGCCGCATTATCAATCGGACTCCACGTTCGTCCGCCATCATGCGTGCGCAGACACTGAGTGCGGTCGATGCCGGTACGGATTAAGACGAATCCCTTGGAGCTGTCGATAAAATGAATGTCCCAAAGGATACTCTCAGATGTTGTGAGATCGGCAATTTGCTGCCAATTTTGTCCGCTGTCGGAGGAATAATAAATAGAACCGTAATACCCGCCAGCCCAAATTTTTTCTCCCACAATCGAAAATGCGCCGCTAAGCTCAGGTTGATTTGGGATTCTATAAAATTGAAAAGATTGCGTTTCCGATGTGATCTTGAGAAAAAAACCACTGCTGCCGGACAGCCATAAATCGCCGGTCGATGAAAAGTGCATGTCTCCCCATACGCCGTCTATTGTCGTACCAAGCAAAGAATCCGGCCATCGATGTCTTTTCCAAGTATTACCGCCGTCATTGGTTAATAAAAGCTGATCTTGTAATCCGGCAATATAGCCGTTGTGCAAATCTCTGAACTTGACACGGGAAAGCGAAAACTCCCAGTCACTTTGTCTAACAATTTCCCATGTACCGGCTTTTACGGAAGAGATAAAAAAAGTTAATAGTAAAAATATCGAAGCGGAAAAATTCCTTGAATGTCGGTGCATTTTGTCCGGCTCCTTTTAAAGAGCCATGCTTTAAATAAAAAGCATGGCTCAACAATTAAATTTACCTTACAAGGACAATCTTATGCAGAAGTGTTTTCCCTTCTACATTTAATTCAGCGAAATAGACTCCAGAAGGCATGTTGTTACCAAATTCGTCGTTCCCATCCCATCGCAATGAATGGCGGCCGACACCCAACGTGCCTATTTGAAAAGATCGCACCTTTTCTCCCAAATAGTTAAATATCGATAATTCTACTTTAGATTCTTTTGAAATTTCGAAACTGAGAGTTGTCACAGGATTGCAAGGATTAGGATAATTTGTCAATTTCAAAATATATTGGTCAGGAC
>JAPDPN010000123.1:0-4271 GCA_034506455.1 Candidatus Zhuqueibacterota bacterium
GGAGAGCGGACAAAGCGGCCTATCGTTTTGCATCCGGGGCCGGAAAAGAAGACGCTGCAGGGTTCTGCAACCATGTTTACGGTGACCCTGCTGCTGGTGACGGCTTCCTTTTGGGTTGCCCGGCACATTAAAGTCATTGACTTGTCGGTTTCTCAGATCGTTTGGATCGCCGTCGCCGTTGCGATGATTGCCATGGCCTCGGAAATGATTTCGGCTTGGGGATCGGACAATCTCTCCGTTCCTTTGAGCAGCGCTTTTGCGCTTTACTATCTTCTCAATGAGCCGTGGTCCCAGGCGTTGATGTTTTTCCTCGGCATGGCGCTCGCTGCAGGCATGGCGGTGTTATCCTATCGGCTGCGCTTTTTGAACGGCGGCGGGTCTGTGGCGCTCTTTCTTTTGGGCACTCTGGTCTTTGGCGCCGGCGGCTGGAAGTTCGCCCTGCCCATCTTGACCTTTTTTATCATTTCGAGCGCCATCAGCAAAATGGGAAGTGTGCGCAAACAAAAGCTGGAGCAGATTTTCGAAAAGGGCAGCCGCCGCGACATCGGCCAGGTGCTGGCCAACGGCGGAATTGCCGGCTTGATGCTTCTTTTTTGGTATTTCAGCAAGAACAATTTTTTCTACGTCCTTTACATCGCTTCGCTGGCGGCAGTGACGGCCGATACTTGGGCGACGGAAATCGGCGTGATGGCGCGCGGTAACCCGCGTTCGATCCTCACCTTTCGTCCGGTTGCCATGGGCACTTCCGGCGGAATTTCCGCCGTCGGCACTACCGGCGCACTGCTCGGATCAATCATGCTGTCGACGGTGGGCTATTTGTGCAGCCCTCACGCTTCGCCGCGCGCCTTCGGCCTTGCGGAGGCAATCGTCGTCGTCTTTGCCGGTCTGGCGGGCAGCCTGGTGGACAGCCTTTTGGGCGCAACCGTACAAGCGCAATATCAGTGTCCGAGCTGCGGTAAAACAACGGAAAAACGCCTTCACTGTCAGCAACAGCCGACCCTTTTTTTCCGCGGTTATCGGTGGATCAATAATGATGTGGTCAACGCTTTTTGCGCCGTCGCCGGCGTTCTCTTTGTTTGGCTTGCGGGAGCGATGGGGATTCTCTGAGTGAACAATTATTCTATTGGCGGTCGCGGGAAAAAGTAGTATATTTATTCACAGGCCATTAAAAATATTACCTTTCATTTTTTTAATATTAAGGAGGCATGATGACGACTATAGTTGATGTATTCGCGCGTGAAATTCTTGATTCGCGCGGCAATCCGACGATCGAAGTGGATGTACAATTGGAAGACGGCACCTTAGGCCGCGCCGCCGTTCCTTCAGGCGCATCGACCGGCGAAAACGAAGCCATCGAACTGCGCGACGGCGATCCGAACCGTTTCATGGGCAAAGGCGTTACTAAAGCGGTTGAGAACGTTAATGAAGTTATCGCCAAAGAGCTGATTGGTGAAGATGCTACGGAGCAGGTGGAAATCGACTCGCTGCTGATCGAATTAGACGGCACCAAAAATAAAGCCAAGCTTGGCGCCAATGCGATTTTGGGCGTCTCTTTGGCTACGGCAAAAGCCGCGGCCAATTACTTTGGATTGCCGCTTTACCGTTACATCGGCGGCGTCAACGCCAAGGTGCTGCCCATGCCGATGATGAACATCATCAACGGCGGCTCGCACTCCGATGCCCCGATTGCTTTTCAGGAATTCATGATTTGCCCGGTCGGCGCTCCTTCTCTCAAAGAAGCTGTCCGGTGGGGTGCCGAAGTTTTTCACACACTTAAAAAGGTGCTTAAAAGCCGCGGCCTGAGCACCGCCGTCGGCGATGAAGGCGGATTTGCACCGCTTTTAAAAGGCACCGAGGATGCGCTCGAAAGCATCGTTGCGGCGATCGAAAAAGCGGGCTATAAACCGGGGCAGGATATCACCATTCGCCTCGATCCCGCCGCTTCCGAATTCTTTATCGACGGTGTTTACGACTATACTAAATTCGAAGGTCCCAAGGGCGCCAAACGCACGCCTCAGGAACAGGCCGAGTACCTTGCATCGTTGGTGGCTAAATATCCCATCGATTCGATCGAAGACGGAATGGCCGAAAATGATTGGACCGGCTGGAAGATTTTGACCGATATGCTCGGCAACAAAATTCAATTGGTCGGCGACGACATTTTCGTGACCAACGTCGAGTATTTGGCGCGCGGCATCAAGGAAGGATGCGCCAATTCGATTCTCATCAAAGTTAATCAGATCGGCACGCTGACCGAAACGCTGGACGCCGTCGAGATGGCGCACCGCGCAGGATGGACGACGGTAATCTCTCATCGCTCCGGCGAAACCGAAGACTCGACCATTGCCGACATCGCCGTTGCCGTCAATGCCGGGCAAATCAAAACCGGTTCGATGAGCCGCTCCGACCGAATCGCCAAGTATAATCAGCTTATCCGCATCGAAGAGGAACTCGGCGATACGGGTGTTTACGGATACAAAAAAGTAAAGTAAACCCAGATGCGTCGAGGCAAATCCGCCTCGACGCTTTCTTTCGGATCGGAGAATGAGACACCGCTTTTGGTCATTTCTGGTTCAATTGGTCACCAATCCGCGGACATGGCTCGTTATCGGGATTGGGCTCGTTATCTATTCTTTCGTTTTCGAAAGAGCGGGTTTCATCAATCAAGCGCGGCTAAAGCATGAAAACATCGTCCTGCAGAAACAATTGGAGGAAGCGCAAGCCCGTATGAAGGCTCTGCAGGCTGAAATCGATGCCTTGCGTTCCGATGTCCGGCGCCTCAAAGAGGAGGCAGTTCGCAACGGGTATGCCGAGCCCGACGAAGTCATTGTCCGCATTCAATAGATAGCCTTCTTTTTCCTCGTCATGCCCCGCAACACGATAAAGTCCATGTCGGTAAATCTTCGCAAAACTCTTACCGCCGGATTGTTTTCCCTCGTCCCCATCGTGGTGACGGCTTGGATCGTCATACGGCTTTTTTTGTGGCTGGACGGTCTGCTCAATGAGCCGGTCAGCCGATTATTGTCGCCGATTATTTGGCCGAATGAACCGGTTCGGACTATTCCTGGAGTCGGAATTCCCGCCCTTTTGTTGGTGCTGCTGCTGACCGGTATGGCGGCGCGCAACTTTGTCGGCCGCATGGTGTTGCGCTGGAGCGACCGCCTTCTTCACAAGCTGCCGATCATTCGGCACATCTATTCGACGCTGCGCCAAATCGCTTTCGTTTTTTCCCCCGAAAAAAAAGAAACAATGCAGCGGGCCGTCCTCATCGAGTATCCGCGTCCGGGGATGTATGCCGTCGGATTCATTTCTCAGGAAGCCGGCGGCGCCGTACAGCAGACGATCCGGCGGCACTTTAATCAAGAATGCTACAGCATTTTTCTGCCTACGACTCCCAATCCCACTTCCGGCTTTTTGCTTTTCGTTCCCAAAAAAGATGTCTATGAGCTGAACCTTTCCCTAGAGGAGGCTTTAAAACTGATCATTTCGGGAGGCGCCGTCCTCCCAGAAGAACCGCAAAGCACGGAAACCGATCGCCGTTCAGCTGGGGAAAAGCTGGAATGACGGCAGAACTGTTCCGAGCTCGCTTTTATCTTTGCTTTGAGCGTTAAGGAGCCCATTTTGCGGCGGCATGCGCAAATTCTTCTTTTGTGGACAGTTCTGAATTCAAGTTTGCATGCCCAAGAAACGGCCGCCTCATCTTCCGAACGGCAGGCCGGTGTCGGCTTTCGCCAGGAATTCAATTCTTATTTGTGGACTGCCGATCTGAATTGGCTGCAAATGCTGTCTCCAAAATGGCAGTTTGCTATTCAAGAGTCCTACAAATCTTCCCTTCTCCATACGACCTCAGAAGGAAATCGCTGGAAGGACGATCAAACTTTCCATCTCGAAGCAGCCTATCTTTTTAGCCCAAAGTTGAGAGCTTTTGCCCGCGCCGGCAGCATGCAGTTTTTTGACAAACAGTCCGGGTATGCCAACGACCTCGAAAGCGCTTCCGCTCTGCTCGGCGCACAGTGGAAACCGGTACCGAAAATTACAACCCGCTTTGCTTTCGGACCGAAACGCGAGCAACGACTGAGCCATGACGATCGCGGCGCCTGGTTAGGGGGCGAAGTGCGCGGCGACAGCCTGCGGTGGCACGACTATGACCACCGTCTGGCTTTTTCGATCGATCAAGACCGTTTCCCGCTTCGGCGCAACGCCAACTTGTCGACTTTGTATAAAGTCGGTAGAACTTTTGCCCCAGGCGTTGCCGATTCGATCAGCCTCAT
>JAPDPN010000123.1:4371-7823 GCA_034506455.1 Candidatus Zhuqueibacterota bacterium
CAACAGTTCAGCTTTCACCAATCGCTGGAAGTCCTTGCCAACTATGTGGATTACGATTTTGAGGAAAGCTTTGTCACTACGCGCAGTTTTGTTTTTCGCAAATTTTCCCTCGGCGACAGCCTGTATTGGCAATTAATGCCCCATTCGGCATTGATCGTTGACTATCGGCTGCAGCTGGAGGAGAATGGTCAGCTCTATTGGCAAAAGTGGAGCGAGCGCATCGTCGGTACCCGTTCCCTGCAGTGGTTTCACCTCTCGTGGCAATACACCCGCGGTTTCTTACGCAGCCGCGCCGGTTATGCCGTATTTAAGCGCGATGAACATCGGTACTTGAATGATGCATTCGGCAACAGCCGTAGAGAGCCCGCCGGATCGTATCTCAGCCACGGTCCGGTCTTGAGCGTCGGCTACTATTCTTCGACACGCCTTCGCCTGCAAATCGAAGCCGCCCGCAGCCGCGTGCAGGTCTCGGCGCAAAAACCGTATTATGTCAACAGTATCGACCTTTCCGTACGCTGGCTGTTTTGATCGTAAAAATCCGAGAGGAAATAGTGAGCCGCAAAATTGCGTTTGCATGGAAGGCAAAAAAGTTAGTAGAATGAGAACGCCGTGAGCCGTCAGGACGTCTTGAAAATGGCCATTCGGTCGAATCCGTGCGAGATTCACCATGTCGAAAAGCGGCTGGAGAATTTTCTGCGCGCCGCCGGACTTTCTCGGGATGAAATCGAAAACATCGGCATCGCAGTGACCGAAGTGGTCAATAACGCCATCCAGCACGGCAATAAAAATGATCAAAGCAAAAAGGTCTATCTTGAGTTCAGCAGGCTGCAGGATCGCATCGAGATTCGCATTCAGGATGTCGGCGGCGGCTTTGATCCGGCAAGCGTTGCCGATCCGCTGCAGCCGGAAAACATCCTCAAAGAGAGCGGCAGGGGCATTTTTATCGTCAAAGCACTGATGGATCAGGTTCGTTACTCTTTTTCCGAAAAAGGCACAACGGTTGAACTGGTCAAATTTCTGCACTCGAACGGATAGGCGGTGTTTGTGCTCCGCATAAAAGCCTCTTGCATCTCATTTTTCGGGATTGCCGCATATTGGATGCTTTCTTCCGCCGGCGTGGTTTACGGCGCGGCTTCTGCTCCCGAAGAGCGTTCGTTGGAAGGCAGAATCATCACCGGCATCGTCATCATGGGCAACGAGCGCACGCACGAAGAAGTTATTCGCCGTGAAATGAAGACTCGTATCGGAGACCCCTTTCGCGCCGATCGACTGGAAGAGGATCGCAAGCGAATCCAAAATCTCGCTCTTTTTACCCGCGTCGAATACGTAGCTGCGCCTGCGCCCAAGGAGGGCGTGACGATCGTCATCATCGTCGCCGAGCGCTGGCACTTTTTCCCTTATCCGCTCGTTTTCCGCAACGAGCGCTCGTGGCAAAAGTGGTCGTACGGGCTCGGCGTCATTCACAACAATATTGCCGGATGGAATCAAAAAGCCGTCGGGGAGCTCTGGTTCGGCTACAATCCGGGGGGACAATTTGCCTATCTCAATCCGTGGATCGGAGGCGATCGCCATTTTTTCTACAAAATTCAGGTCTTGAGCGCCGCACAACGCAGCAAGATGCTGAATATGGAGCGCTTTGACGAAATGCATCGCGGCATCGGCTTGATTTTCGGCAGGCAATGGGGTTACCATACCAGCTTGTATCTACAAACAGCCTACGAAGAAATCGGCTATCCGACCGATAAGCGACATCTGCTTCCCTCGGGATCATCGCGCCAGTCGCTGCCCTCGATCGGCGCCGCGTTTCTTTACGATCGCCGAGATCTCTACGAATATCCCCGCTCGGGCTATTATCTCCGTATTTTCGCAGAACAGTATTATTGGCCGGAGCAGGTTAACTGTCTGCTTTACGGCGCCGACTGCCGCAGCTATTTCAAGCTTACCTCGGCTTTATCATTGGCTCTGCGTTTGGACCTCGAGCTTTCAGCCGGTGAGGTGCCCGTCTTTAAACGGCGTTACCTGGGATATCTTGAACGAGTACGCGGTCGGTTTTTCGAAGCACGGGAAGGGGAGAACCTCGCTTTGTTTAGTTCCGAGTTTCGTTTTCCCATCCTGCCGATTCGGTATATCGACTTGAGCGGCACCGGCATCGATTTGGGCAAATATCAGCGCGATCTGCCCTTCGGTCTCAGCGGCGCCTTTTTCTTTGACGCCGGCGAGGTTTGGTGGAACCGACCGGCGTTTAATGCAAGCAGCGGCCTGGCCGGTTACGGCGCCGGACTTCACATCCACCTTCCTTATGTCGAGCTGCTGCGCATCGAGTATGCCTTCGGCATTCGGGCCGGCAGACAATGGATCATCGATTTGCAGGTGTCTTTTTGAAGCGTACGGACTTTGTTCAGTTTTTCGTACGGCCCACCGCCGTGAGCGATCGGCATTTTTTCCTGGAGAACGAAGAGGCGCACCACGCCATACGAGTTTTGCGTAAACGCATCGGCGAGACGCTCTGCGCCGCCGACGGCTGCGGCAACCTGTACGAAGGCAGGATCGAATCTGTCGAGCCGATGCGGGTATGTGTCGAGATACTCAAGCATGAGGTCGGCGTCGGCGAGCCGCGCATGCGTCTTACGCTTGCCGCTGCGCCGCCCAAAGGAGAAGCTTTTGACTGGGTGGTGGAAAAGGGGACCGAATTGGGTGTGGCGGTTTTTCAGCCGCTCATCACGCAGCGGACGATCATCGAGCCGCAAAGCCGGCTGCGCCGATGGCGGCAAAAGGCGCTCAGCGCCATGAAACAGTGCGGACGATCCGTGTTGCCTGAGGTGCGTGAACCGGTCCCGTTTGCCGAATTCTGCCTTCGGCTGCCGAATCCGGCGTTCATTGCGCACGAAGAGGCCGATACGCCGATACACGAGTTCGCTGCAACGCTGCGCCATGCCGAAGAAGCGGCCGTCTTGATCGGTCCGGAAGGCGGTTTTACGGATGAGGAGATCGAAACGGCGGTGAAAGGCGGCGCCGAGGTCATTTCGCTCGGCGGACGCCGTTTGCGCAGCGAAACGGCCGCTTTGGCTGCCGTCATCAGGCTTTTGGCAATTGCAGAAGAAAACGGGTAGATACTAGGTCGAGGAAGAGATGAGTTGCATTTTCTGTAGCATCGTATCCCGACAGTTACCGGCAGACATTGTCTTTGAGGATGAGCAGCTGCTGGCGTTTCGGGATATTGCGCCGCAGGCCCCGAAGCATATTCTTATTATTCCCAAGCGGCATATTGAAAGCGTCAATGACTTGCGGCCGGAGGATGCTGAGCTGGCCGGCAAAATGGTTCTTTTGGCGCGCGATCTGGCGAATCGTGAAGGATTCGACCGGCGCGGATACCGCCTGGTGATGAACTGCAATCATGACGGCGGTCAGTCGGTCTATCATTTGCATCTGCATTTGCTTGGAGGCCGAATTTT
>JAPDPN010000124.1:0-7777 GCA_034506455.1 Candidatus Zhuqueibacterota bacterium
TTGCCGGCAAGGACGAGGTGGTGAAAAAGTACAATGTCTTTGTCGTCGAAAACGACCGTGCCGTACAGCGCGAGCTTGATGTCGCCTATGTCAATCATGTTTCCATCGCCGTCAAAAGCGGTTTGAATATCGGCGAAAAACTCGTCGTCCAAGGTCAAAACAATTTAAGGGATGGGGCAGCGGTAGCGATCATCGAAGAGGAGAAGTAATATGAAGATTACCGAAGTTGCCGTCCGGAGAGTCGTCACCTCGACGATGATCTTTTTGATCGTCCTCGGGTTCGGCTTTTTCTCACTGCTTCGCTTAAAGCTGGATCTCTATCCCAAACTGGAATTTCCGGTGATTGCGGTGATTACCCAATACACCGGCGTCGGTCCTTTCGACATGGAGACGGTAGTGACCCGACCGATCGAAGAAACGCTGGCGACGGTAAAGAACGTCAAGCGAATCAATTCGCAATCGGCGCAGGGATTGTCGCTGATTACACTCGAATTCGAGTGGGGGAGCGACATGAACCAGGCGGAGATCGACGTACGCAATCAATTGGAGTTCGTGCGTGATTTTTTACCGCCGGACGTAACGTCGCCGATGGTGTTCGCCTTTGATCCGTCGATGCAGCCGATTCTCTATTTTTCGGTCACCTCCGATGTTCATGGGCCGGCGGAGCTGCGCCGTATTGCCCAGCACGAGATCGAGCCGCGCATGGAGCGCATTCCCGGGGTGGCCTCCGCCATGACAACCGGCGGCATGGCGCGGGAAATCAAGGTCCTGGTCGATCCTCTGCGCCTGCGCGCCCATAACCTGTCCATTCAACAAGTGGTCCAGGCGCTGCAGATCAACAATCTGCAGATTCCCAGCGGCTACATCGAAAGCGGCCGCCAGGAATTCACCATTCAGACCGTCGGCGAATACCGCAACATCGAACAGATCGAGAACACGAGCATCCTGTCGCCTGCCGGCGCAAGCGTACGCATCAAGGATGTTGCGGACGTTATTGACGGATTCAAAGAAGAGCGCCAAAGAGCCTGGGCGAACGGCAAGCCGTCGGTCATGCTCTTTCTGCAAAGGCAGTCGGACGCCAACACGGTCCAAGCCTGTAAAGCAGTCATGAAAGAGTTGCCGAAAATTCAAGCCGAGCTGCCGAAAGGCGTGCATATCGAAACGTTTCTCGACATGTCCGAGTTTATTCGCCGCTCCATGTCCAACCTCGGCAACACGGCCCTGCAGGCCATCGTCATCACCTTTATCGTGCTGCTGTTCTTTCTCCGCAATCTGCGCAGCTCGCTGATTGTTGCCGTATCGATCCCCATATCCATTATGGCCACTTTTGCGGTCATGGATCAAGCCGGACTCACGCTCAATATCATCTCGATGGCGGGTCTGGCGTTGGCCGTCGGCATGCTGGTCGACAATTCGATCGTCGTGCTGGAAAGCATCTTCCGCTTGCGCGAGGAGGGCGACAGTCCGGTCGACTCTGCCAACCACGGAACGCAACAGGTTGCCATGGCCATCACCGCTTCGACTCTGACGACGCTGGCCGTCTTTGTTCCGGTTCTCTTTGTTCCCGGACTCGCCGGACAGTTGTTCAAAGAGATGGTCATCACCATCTGTTCCTCGCTGATTATTTCGCTCCTCGTCGCCTTGACGCTGATCCCCATGCTTTCCTCCCGCTTTTTAACGACTGAGAAGGCAGTTGAAGGGCGATGGAAAAAATGGAGCGACACAATCGGGCGATGGATCGATTCATGGCGCGAGGCTTACACGCGTCGGTTGGAATGGGCGCTGCATCATCGGGGTCTCGTTTTGACCGTGACCGGCGCTCTGTTTATTGTTTCGGTCGTGTTGCTGGTGGTGCGCGGCGGCGAGTTTTTGCCGGAAGGCGACGACGGCTTTATTTCCCTCGCTGTTGACCGCACGCCCGGCATTAGTCTCGATGAAATGTCAAGGACCATGAAGCAGATCGACGACATTATCGCCGCCAAAGTGCCCGAGGCCGTCGGCACATTATCAACTTTCGGCCAAGGGGAGGGTATCATGGCATTCTTTTCCTCGCGCTCGGCCGCCGAAGGCGACATCACCGTTCGTCTGCCCAGCCTCAGCAAACGGAAAAGGAATGAGGATGAAATCAAAGCTTCCCTGCGCGAGGATTTTTCGCGCATTCCCGACGCCAAAATCAATTTTTCCGACCGAGGTCAGCAGGCCATGATGGGGAACGCGGCGGATATCACCGTCAAGATCATCGGCCATGACTTGAGCATGGCCGAAGCGATGGCCAACACCATTTTGGAACGCGTCAAAAAAATACGAGGCGTGGTTTTCGCCGAGACGAGTATCGAGAAGGCGCGTCCGGAGTTGGTCATCAATCTTGACCGCGACCGTATCGCGGATCTCGGCCTAAGCACGGCGCAAGTCGGACAGACGGTCAGCACCAGCATTCTCGGTTCGGTGGTCACCCGTTATCGCGAAGGCGGCGACGAGTTCGACATCCGCGTGCAGCTGGCTCCCGAAGCCCGGCAATCCAAAGAAGATCTGGAAAATCTACTCATCATGACGCCGCAGGGCCGCCAAATTCCGCTGCGCGCCATCGCTTCGATCGAGTACACCAAGTCGCCGCAGACGATCGTGCGCGAAGATCAGGAACGGGTGGTGAGCGTCAACATCGACATTTCCGGGCGCGACCTGCGCAGCATTACCCGCGACGTGAAAAAAGTCCTTGCCGGCGTCGCCGTTCCACCGGATTTTCGTCTCGAGATCGGCGGCTCGGCCGAAGACATGCAGGAATCGTTCATTTACTTGGGCATCGCCATGCTCGTCGCCATTGTCCTCACCTACATGGTGATGGCCTCGCAGTTCGAGTCGCTGGTCGATCCGTTCATTATTCTTTTTACCATTCCCATGTCCTTCATCGGTGTGGCGCTGGCTCTGCTCATTACCAATACGCCTCTCAGCGTCATGGCGCTGGTAGGCATCGTCATGCTGGTCGGCATCGTCGTCAACAACGGCATTGTTTTGGTCGACTATACCAACCAGCTGCGGCACCGCGGGTTAGAGCTGTTCGAAGCCCTTATCCATGCCGGCAGGATCCGCATGCGACCGGTATTGATGACTGCGGCTACGACGATCCTTGCCATGGCTCCTTTGGCGCTCGGCTTGGGAGAGAGCGGCGAACAGTGGGCGCCGATGGCCCGTGCGGTTATGGGCGGTCTTGCCGTATCCACACTTTTGACGCTGCTTGTCGTGCCGGTCATTTATGCCGTGGTTGAAATCACTTCGGCAAAGAGAAAACAAAAAAAGCAGGCCAAACGCCAGGCGCGGATAGCGGGCCGAATAGCGTAATCCTCCAAAGCGCCGGTTGATGGACCGGCGCTTTTTTTATTGGGCCGCAGGAAGAAGGATGCTGAATGTTGTGCCTTTGCCTTCGACGCTGCGGCAGCGGATGTCTCCTCCCTCCCGCTTGAGGAGCATGTAAGTAAGGTAAAGTCCCAAACCCGTGCCTTCGCGGGGGCTTTTTGTGGAGAAAAAGGGCGCGAATAGGTACTTCATATTTTCTTTCGGAATGCCGACGCCGGTGTCTTCGAAATCGATCTGCACCTGACCGGTTTCGGTGCGCCGGCAGCGGATAATGATATCGCCGCCGTTCGGCATCGCCTGGACGGCGTTGAGGATGATATTCAGAAACACCTGCTTGAGCGAATCGACATTGACGGTCACCCGCAAAGATTCGGGCGCCTGAACCGCCGTGCGAATGCGCCGACTTTTGATCTCCTCGGCCAATAAGGCGAGTACGCTGTGCAGCAGCGCAACGACATCGACTTTTTCTTTCGGCGAAACGGCCGGTCGAGAAAATTGGAGCAAGTTTTCGATGATGGCCGACGCCCGCTGCACATTGCTGCGGATGGTCTGCAGCTTTTTGGTGATCTCGGGAAAACGGTCACCGAGCTCAGTTTCGATAGCATAACGCGCCGATTCGATGACGTTGAGCGGATTACGCAGCTCGTGGGCAATGCCCGAAGAAAGCAGTCCCAGCGAAGCCATCTTTTCGGCCTTCATCAACTGCCGCTCGACCTCTTTCTGCTGGGTGACATCTTTGACATACTCGACCACGTATTCCACCTGCTGCGCCAAATTGCGCATCGGAAAGGTTGAGATGTGATAGACTTTGCCGTTGTGGTGCAGTTCGATAAACTCGGAGCGGCCGTCGAGAAAAGTTTTTGGTGCCGGGCAATTTTCGCAAGGATGGGAACGGCCGAACAGCACTTCGTGACAACTCTTTTGCATCAGCGTCCTCGGATCCGTTCCGGTTGCTTCCATATAGTACTTGTTGGCCATCTGCAGGCGATAATCGTTATTGATGACGCAGATCAGATCGGTTATACCGTTGAACAGCGCCAGCAGCCGTTGTTGACTGAGCTGAAGTTGGCGTTGAATGCGCAGCTTTTCACTGATGTCGGTTACAAACATCTCGATAAGCCGCCTTCCCCCCGATTCGACGAGTGCGCCGGTAATGTCCGTGGGGATGGGGCGTCGTTCCGCGCCCAACAACGTCAAGTTTTGCGCTTGTCCGTGTCCTGTTTTGTTGATCTGCTCGATCATTTTTTCCAGCAGCGCCTGCTGATCAGGCGATGCAATATTAAAAAAAGCTTTCTGCAGCAACACTCTTTCTTCCAAACCCAGCAGCGTTTTGGCCCGCTGATTGACCTGCACGATCTGCATGGTTTGCGCGTCAATGACGAAAATCGCAATATCGGCGTTGTGGAACAGATCATAATAGCGCCTTCGGCTCTGCTCCAGCAACAACGTCAGTTGATTTTCGCGCACTGCCCGCAGCAGAACGCGCGGCAGCATGTCGAGCTGTTCCGGGGTTTTGGTCAAATAGTCTATGGCGCCGGAACGCATCGCCTGCACCGCCACCTGCTCGTCACCCTGGCCGGTCAACATCACCACCGGCAGGTGGGGATGCTGCTTTTTGATTTTTTTCAGCACTTCCAATCCGCTGGCACCCGGAAGATGATAGTCGAGCGTGACAACGTCAAAGGGTTGCGATTCGAGAAAATCGAACGCCGACTGGGCATCGTAAGCGGTGCGGACGTCGAACGGCGGATTGTATTTGCCGAGACGCAGGGCAAAAGCCCGCGCCTGCTGCAGATCATCCTCGATGATGAGTGCTTTGATCGGTTGCGGCATAATATTCCCCTATGTGATCAAGCATGATTGGATTCAATAGCCATTCAAATTATCCCTTTCCCTCATTTTCGGCCGCCGGCATGACCGACAACCTGCCGCCCAACTTTAGCAGAATTTGTTCCACACTCGATAATCGCAAGCCGGTTTCGAATTCACGCCGCAAGAGCTCCTCTAAGGGAAAGAGCAGACATAACGATTCGGCGACCTGCGTCAAAAGTTCGAAAAGCCGCTCTTCCTGCTCTTGACTGCCGGCAGACACGGAAAAGACCGCAGCCAATCGTTCGGCATGCACGACCGGCGTCAGGATGAGCGGCCGCCAGGACTCCGGCAACGGCGTCTCCGGTAGGCAGAACCATTCGACCGCATCCTCGGCCGTCTGCAGGAGGAGCGGCGCACGATCCTGGGCAAATGACGGCAAAAATGCGGCCGCTTTTTCGGGCGATATCTTTTCTCCGAGCACTTCCGGCATAACCATGCGGATGCAGTCTGCCGGATCCGCCTCGTTATGGAAACCGAAACGCACCGTCGCATCGCCCACTGCCGCAGCGACCGCATTACGCCACGCCTCTGTCCAATAATCCCCTTTAAAAGCGGCGAGCAGACGAATGACGGGCGCGAAACGCTCGACAGTGGTAATCGATTCGGTTTCTCCCGTCAGCATTTCCGCCAAGGCCGATGCGACGTCCTGCACCAGCTGCCGTTCATCCGGCTTAAAGGGAGCATTCTTTACGCGACCAAGCGCAACTCGGCCGAGACTGTTTTGACCATCCAAGATAAAAGTACTATAATGCGCCGGCAAAGTGAAAGGCAATCCTCCATAGATCGACGGGGAAGAGGGTTCGGAGGTCGACTCGGAAACGGCGAGCAGGCGCCAATCGCCTGCGGCTTCAGCTTTCGGCAGCAATTCCACCCCCGAAGGCAAAAAGGGCTGTACTTTTGGGGTACAGAAGGCCGTCGTAAATTCCCCTTCTTGGATCAAGGAAAAAGAGACAAAATCACAAGCAAGATATTTCGTCATTGTCTTGAGCACATCGATGAACAACTGATCGATTGGCGGTTTTCCTTTTTTGAAGAGCCTCAGTTCAGCCGCAAGCGAGGCGCGCCGCGAGGCGGCATCGAGGCGTTCTGTTTCCTTTTGCAACAATTTGAGAGACAAAGCAGCTGCGGCAAGATGAATCTCCTGCTCGAATTGCGGCCAATCGATCGGGCTTTCCACAAAAAAAACGGCACATGCTTTATAAGGAAGCTCGTATAAAGGCGCCACTGCTGCCGGCGCGCTGTTGCCGAACTTGAGGCTGATGCTGTTCGATGCGTCTGCCTGCGCGCCGCTCAGCCGAAGCAGCCGCTGCATCTGAACAGCCCGTTCGAGAAACTCTTCCAGACCCTCAGCTTTAAACTCTGCCGGTAACTTAGGGTGAAAAGCGCCGATGGTTTGCCAGCGGCCGTCTTCGGATCGACGGCAAACGGCGATTGGAACCTGCAAAGCCGAGGCAACCGCCTTGACGCATTCCGTCCAGTCAACGGGTAACGAGGTCGAAAACAAAGCAGCCGTTCGGAGCTCGCCGGCGGAGCTCGGCGGCATGAAAAGATAAAGGCTTTGCGGCAACTCCCCGAGCGGCATCGATACGACGGCATAACGTCTGCCGTTAATGACGGTCGAAACACGCTCTCCCTCTGTTTCCAATCGACACAGCGACCCAAAGGGCTTGTCAATAAAACCGAGTCGATCAGCGCCGAACAGCCGCCTCGCTGCTTCGTTCGCTTCGTTACAAACATCGGTGTCCGTATCAACGACCAAAGCGGGATACGGAATCGCTTCAAGAAGCGCCAGGTAGCTTTGCTGCCGCATATATATCTCGGTTTGTCGCCGCACAATCTGTCGGCGCAGGCTTTCCCGCTCGAGTGCAAAAGTCAGGTTGACCGCCGCGTGTTCGAGAAACTGGATTTCCTCTTTGGGAAAACCAAAAGGGGTAATGCGGGCCACGTATAAGATACCGAGTATCTCAAAGGGAGAAATGAGCGGAATAAACAGCTCCGACCCCATGGCAGGCAAAATGGGATTTGCGCTGTTCTGCTTAAGAGCGCTCTTTCGCCTCAATAGCAGCTCGGCAAAAAAGGGCTCTTCTTCCGAAATGGCAATACTCTGTTCGCCGTCCTGGCCGGGATTGTAAGGATTGGCGGCGATCAGCTGCCGTTTTTCGGTGACATAATGAAAGACGAGCACTGCATTACAGGAAACCAGGCGCTTCAGCAGCTCGCAGAAATGCCTCTCGAGACCGGCAGGATCGGAAATGAGTACGGCAATCCTGGCCAGCTGATAGAAAGCATCGAGTTTTTCCTGTTCGATTCCCGCCATATTCCCACTTTCTCGAGTCGACATCGGCGGATCGGCCGAAAAATCGCCGTCAGCCGCAGCCTGCAAGGTGTTGTTGGAGGAACGAGACCGCCTTGGGGACGAGAATGCGGATCGCCTCATCGAGCTTCATCGGCAGAACGGCGCCGCTGGCATACATATGTCCGCCGCCCCCGTACTGTTCGGCCAGCGGCCGCACCGGCACCCGACCTTTGGAGCGAAAACCCACTTTGGTAACGC
>JAPDPN010000125.1:0-7756 GCA_034506455.1 Candidatus Zhuqueibacterota bacterium
GCATGGAGCAGTCAGATATCGAGCAAAAAGTGGCAAAAGCGATCGAGCGCCTTCCGGACGATCAGAGAACAGCTCTAATTCTACATCGTTACGAAGGATTGAGTTATCAGGAAATCGCCGGCGTTATGGGCGTCAGCGTGTCATGTATTGAAGCACGCCTTTTTCGCGCCAAGAAAAAATTGGCCAAGCTGTTGGGAACTTTGGGTAAGGATTGATTCCATGAGGTCTTGCGAAAAATACAGAAAGCAGCTCTCCGCCTTGATGGACGGCGAGCTAAGCGATGAAAAAAAGAAAGCGGTCGCCGCGCATTTGGCAGACTGCGAAGCCTGCCGGCGCATTTTAGCAGACTGGCAGTTACTTTACAAGAGATTAGCCCCCTCGAAACTTTTAGCGCCGCCTTTTTTTGCCGACAAAGTGCGAAACCGTATTTTTGCACAGGCGAGCAAGCAACCGGTCGTTCGCCTACAGGCGTTACCGAAACTCATCGTATCGGCTGCAGCCGTTGCAGGCATTGTAGCCGGCATATTTCTCGGTGCTCGCTTGGATTTCGAGACGAGCGCGAGCAGGCCGTACCCAGACGCCGTCATCACTGAGCTCTTTGAACTCGACGATGCACCGTTGACGACAGCCTACTGGTCTTTTGCCGAACTTTCACAATGAGGAAAACATGTCTTCGAAATGGATAATTGCAGCCTTGTTGTTTTCCACGGCCGTAAACATTGCCGGTATCGGCACATTGATCTATCTACGGCTTGGGGAGCGCCATCCGCCCGAAGACTATTGGAGCCGCCTCAAAAGGGAGCGACCTCCTGCCGTAATGGAGCGCCGATCGCGGCAGAGATTCCAGGACTGGAAGGAAATCGATTCTTTGAGACTGCAATACCGGCGGCAAATGGGGGAAATTATGGAGGATATCGAGCGACAGCGAAGGAACGTGGCGCTTCTGCTGGACCAGGAACCGATTGACCGCAAGGCGGTCGATAAAGAGCTGCGCCGACTTTTCGAAAGCCGGCTTCGTGCCGAAAGCCTGACGGTCGATCAATTGATTGCGCTCAAACCCAAGCTTTCAGAAAACGAATGGCGATCGATCATCCGACGATTGGAAACCCCGCCGCGCCGCCTTTTGCCGATTGAAGAAGACATTTCACCAGAGCGATTTTATCGACAATCCAAAGAGGAAAAAGTGATTATTTTAAAGCGAACCGAAAAACCTTAACAAAGGAGGAGATGTACCATGACTAAAAAATTATTTAGGATTGCTTTTGTACTTGCACTCTTTTTGTTGGTCCAAAACGCGATGGCGCAGGGCGAACCCCTACGCCCATTTCGTGGCGGTCAAACCAAAAAGGTGATTGAGATCCAAAAAGAGGTGATCGACCGCGATCTGAATCTGACCGACGAACAGGAAAAAGCGTTCAAAAAAATCGACCTCTCATTCCGAAAGGAGACAGTCGCGTTGCGCAATGATCTGCAGATCAAACAATTGGAGCTGCAGGCCGAGCTGAGCGAAGACAAACCGGATACAAAAAAGATCGAATCGTTGATCGACGACATTGCCAAGCTGCGCGCTTCCATTCAAAAAAAGCGGATCTCTGCGCATCTGCAGAAACGAAACCTGCTTAACGCGGAGCAACGAAAAATCTTGGACCGTCAATGTCTTTGGTGGGGAGAGCCGTTCGAAAGAATGCATATGGGGCCGGGCAGGGGCAGAGGACCGTTGTTCCTGAATTGGCTGGAAAAATACGACGACGATGATGAGGAGGAAGAAGAGAAATAATATCTCTTCCGCACCGGCCAGTGTTCCCTTAAAAGCCCGTGTTGACGCACGGGCTTTTTTGTAATAGAGTTGATTAGGTTTTTAGCGGCAAAATACATATTTTGTTTAAGGCTTTTTGGAGAAAGGAAGGAAATATGTCTGAAAAGAAAAACTGTCATGGTCCCTTGTACGGTAATGAAAAGGGAAAAGCCGACGGTTTGTCGCGGCGTCAATTTGTGGCTGCACTAGGCGCAGCAGCGGCGGGACTCACGGCGGCAGCCTGCAGCCGCTCGTCTTTGCCTCTGGAACCGAATGTCTCTGCAGCAAAGGGGCCGCTCGTACCGCCCACCGGAAGTTTGGGCAGAGAAGGCGGGCACCTTGCTCAGGTTGCCGTCTGCGATGTTGCCGATTATAGTTACCAGGCGTTGCGGGCAAACATCCAATCCGCCGTGGAAGCGCTTGGAGGCTTGAGCGACATCTGCAAACCCGGAGACGTCGTCGGCATCAAGCTGAACATGACCGGCGGCGACAGCAATGCGAAGAACTGTCCCAAGCGCTACGGCGTGAAGGCGACCGAGCTTTATTGGACGCATCCGGAAATTTTGCGCGTCTGCATGGAGCTTTTCCGCGACGCCGGTGCAAGCCGCATCATCGTCATGGAAGCCATCTATGACAACGAATCCTACCAAAAATACGGCTACCGCGATGTCGTCGAAGAATTGGGAGGAGATTTTGTCGACCTCAACAAAAAGAGCCCCTACGGCAGCTTTAAAGAGGTGCCGGTGCCTTCACCGTTGGGCAGATGGGACCATTATTACCATAACCAGGCGCTGCACGAGCTGAACTGCTTTGTTTCTCTGCCGAAGGCCAAACGACATTACGGTGCGGGCGTTACGCATTCGTTGAAGAATATGGTCGGTTCGATTCCGCTTTCGATCTATACCAATTACAACGACGGCAAGGAAGGCGCCGTCGGCGGCTACCGCGCTTCCATGCATGAAATGGGTTGGCCGACATTAGTGCGGAATTTCCTCGACATCTGCCGCATTCGTCCCATTCACTTTGCCATTAACGACGCCATCATGACCGCGGATAACGGCGAGGGTCCTTGGAATCAGGGTTTTACCCCGGCGCGTTACAACAAGCTGATCATCGGCAAGGATCCGGTGGCGGTCGATTCGATCTCGACGCAGGTCATCGGCTGGGACCCCATGGTGGGCGATTTCGAGGGTTGTTTTTCGCAGGATTCTTTGCCCGGCGAATTCTCGGGCACGGACAATTATCTGCGTATCGCCCAGGAAGCGGGCATGGGCATCTATGACGTCAATTTGATCAACGTCATTAACGCCACGGCTTCTACGCGGGTGGTCAAAAGAGGATAACGAAAGGGCGGCAAAACCGCCCTTTTTCGTTTAACGACCTAGTTTTTTGAATCCGCCGCAGGGTTGCCGTTGCCGTTTTCCGGCACATCAATAATGAGCGCCACTTCGTCGCAATCGGGAAACTTGGGGCAGTTGATGCAGTCCCGCCACACTTTATGCGGCAGTTCATGCTTATCGATATCGCGAAAGCCCAGTTTTTTGAAAAATTCCGGTTTGTAGGTAAGGCAGAAAACGCGCGGCAGGGCCAAAAGGCGCGCTTCATTCAGCAGCACCTCCACCATGCGGCGGCCGTAGCCGCGATGCTGATAGTCGGGATGAACGGCGATGCTGCGAATTTCGCCGATGTCGCTCCAAACCACGGCTAAGGACGCGCAGCCCACAATTTTTCCATCGGCTTCCGCAACCACAAAAGAACGAATATGCTCGTACAATTCGATCAACGGCCTGCCCAGCATTTGTCCCTGCTGCGCAAAATGGTTGATCAACTGGACAATTTGCGGAACATCTTTGATTTTTGCTTTCCGAATCACTATACTTCCCCCATTCCGGCAAGGGCTCGACGAAGCTTGACGACCGCCTCGTCGATTTCCTCGTACGTTACATTCAACGGCGGCAAGAAGCGCACAGCCTGGCTTCCGGTTTTGCAGATCAATAAGCCTTCTTTGGCGCACGCTTGAATGAGCGCTTTGGGATCGCACGACACCTCCAGGGCGCGCATCAGTCCCGCACCGCGCGCCTCGACGACCACGGGGAACTCTTGCTTGATCTCCTCCAGGCGTAGGGCAAAATACTCTCCTTTTTTGCGCACCGATTCCAAAAAAGAGGGTTCGGCAATGCGTTGCAGAATATCCAGGGCAACGGCAGAAGCAAGCGGCCCACCGCCGAAGGTGGTACCGTGATCGCCGGGTTTGATGCAGGCGGCAACTCGATCCGTAACCAGCACTGCACCCAAGGGCAACCCGCCGGCAATCGGTTTGGCGGTAACCATAATGTCGGGTGCGACACCGAAAGCATCATGAGCGCAGAACCGGCCGGTTCGTCCGAACCCGCACTGGATTTCGTCAAAGATCAACAGCAAATCGTGGCTGTCGCATAGACGTCGCAATTCCTGCAAAAACTCTGGTGTTGCCGGATACACTCCGCCCTCGCCCTGCACGGGTTCAACGATCACCGCGCAGGTCTTGTCCGTAATCAGCTCTGCTACGGATCGCGCGTCATTGAATTCGGCAAAACGGAATCCCGGCAACATGGGCTCAAAGCCCGCGTGCAGATAGGTTTGACCGGTAGCCGAGAGCGCGCCGTAGGTGCGGCCGTGAAAACTCTTTTTCATGGCCACGATTTCGTAGGACTCTGCGTCTTTATTTTCTTTCGCCCACTTGCGACTGAATTTGATTGCCGCCTCGACCGCTTCGGTGCCGCTGTTGCAGAAAAAGGCCTTGTCGGCAAAGGTGTGTTCGACCAAAAATTCGGCCAGTCTGATTTGCGGCATAAAATGGTAAAGATTTGAACAGTGCCATAATCGGGAAGCCTGCTCGGCCAGCACCCGCTGCGAGCGCTCGTCCGCATGTCCGAAGGCGCAGACCGCAATGCCGGCGACAAAATCGAGATACTCTTTCCCGTCCAAGTCGTACAAGCGGCTGCCGCGACCGTAATCGATGACAAAATCAGGCCGTGCATACGTGTTGAGCAGAACTCGTTGCTCGAGTTCGATCCACTCGTTCGTCGTCATTTCTTTTACTCGTAAAGCGTCGTTTTGACCAAATCGCCGCCGAAAAGCAGCCTTTCCAAAGTCTCTTCGCCCTGCCACTGGGTGATGTGCACCCGCTTCAGACCCTTTGCCAAGGCGGAAAAAATCGATTCCAGTTTCGCCACCATGCCGCCGGTTATGTGGCCTTGCGCGATGAGTTCCTTTGCCTGCTGAACCATGAGATCGGAAATGACTCGGCCGCTGCCGTTCATGACGCCGGGAACGTCGGAAAAGTAGACCAGGTCTGTACAAGCCGCACCGACGGCCAATGCCGCTGCGGCCGTATCGGCGTTGACGTTCAGCGTGACGCCTTCGGCAGTGGCTGAAATCGGCGAAACGACCGGCAGCAGCCCCGCCTGCAGCGCCTCGAAAATCGGCTGGGGATGGACGGCGACGATTTCGCCCACATAGCCGATGTCGCGGCCGTTGCGCAGCGTCTTTTCGGCGATCATCAAGCCGTCAGTTTTGCCGGAAAAACGGCGACAGGCAACGCCGTTCTCCTCCAACCACGCCGCAATGCGGCCGTTGATTTCTTCGGACAAGACCCTCTCGACAATCTCGACATCCTCGCGCTCGGTCACCCGCACACCGTCGATAAAGGTGGTGCCGCGACCGGCATCCTGAAGCGCCTGCGAGATTTCGGCGCCGCCGCCGTGCACGAGAATCACTTCCGCCTTCAACTTATGCACAGCGCGCGCCAGCTCGGCGAATCCCGCTTTGTTATTGAAAGCCCGACCACCGATTTTTATCAGCAGCCGGAGAGGTTCTTTTTGTCGACGAGCAGCTTCGTTCATCAGTACAATCCCTCGCTCTCCTCAAATCCCAACATGAGATTCATATTTTGCACTGCCTGCGTGGAGGCGCCCTTGCCGAGATTGTCGATCGCCGAAAAAAGGATGGCCGTACGAGTCTCCGGCACCGTCACAGCACCCAAAAAGCAAAAGTTGGTATGTTGCGCCGTACTCATCGTCGGCAGGGAGCCGTCCAACACGCGCACAAAGGGTTCGTCCGCATACCGTTGCCGCCACAGCTGCAAAATGTCATTCAGGGAAAAATCGCGGTTCAGTTCGACATAGATCGTGGAAAGCATGCCGCGCGTCACCGGCGTCAGGTGCGGAGTAAAGACGATCTTTTGCGGTGCGCCGAAAGCAGCGAGCTCTTTTTCCATCTCGCCGACATGGCGGTGGACTCGACCGACTTTGTACGGCGAAAGGTTTTCATTGACGGAAACGAAATGAGTGGTGTCGCTCGGTTTTTTACCTGCGCCGGAAACGCCCGATTTGGCGTCGACGATGACCGGCCGACCGCTCAACAGCTTTTCCTGCACAAAAGGCAACAGCGCCAGCAGAACGCTTGTGGGGTAGCAGCCTGGGTTGCCGACCAGCCTGGCTGTGCGGATTTCCTGTCGATGCCACTCCGGTAGACCATAGACTGCCTCCTGTAGGAGCTCCGGCTTGGGGTGTGCAGCCTGATACCAGGTCTCATAGTCGGCCGCGGAACGAAAGCGAAAATCGGCTCCCAGATCGATCACCTTGGCGCCGCGCTCGAGTAAGCGCGCCGCCCAACCGGCGGATTCGCCGGCGTGAAGGCAGAGAAAGACCAAATCGACCGGCAGTGCCGTCGCTTCCTCGGCGGTGACGAGCCGCAGATCGCCGTATCTGCGCAAAAATGGAAAAATGGCGGACAACGGTTTGCCGTGCTCCCGCTCCGAGGTGGCGAAAACCAATTCCGCTTTGCGGTGCCGCTCCAAAGTTTTGATCAGCTCTTCGCCGGTGTAACCGACGGCGCCGACGATGCCTACCTTCATGACGTTACACCCTTTCCCATCACTTATTTGATGAACCATTCACTTGATTGGTCTGCTCCAAGAGACGAGACAGCTCCCGTGACCGCTTGGTGGCGGTTTCGACGGCGCGGATAAGCATGGGCCGCAGACCGCTCTCTTCCAGCTCCTTGATGGCCAAAATGGTTGTACCGCCGGGCGTCGTGACCTGATCCTTCAGGACCGCCGGATGGATGTCCGTCTCGCGCACCAGCTTTGCCGAGCCGAGCACCGTCTGCGTCGCCAGGCGCGTGGCGATGTTGCGGGGCAGTCCCATGAGCACGCCGCCGTCCGTCAGCGCCTCGATGACCATATAGATGTAGGCCGGTCCGCTGCCGCTGAGGCCGGTGACGACGTCCATTAGGTCCTCAGGCACCCACTCGACTTCGCCGACAGCCGAAAGCATGGTCACGGCAATGTCCTTGTGAATTTGATCCACAAACTCGCCGACGCAAAGCGCCGAAGCCGCCTCGTCGACGACGGCCGGAATGTTGGGCATGACGCGAATGATCGGATTCTTTTTGCCGATAAACCGACCGATGGTGCGGGTGGTAATGCCGGCGACGATCGAAATCAAAAGCTGCTCTTCGCGCACCACATCGCGGATTTCCTCCAAAACTTCCCGCAACGCCTGCGGCTTGACGCACAAAACCACGACATCGGCAAAGTTAACCGCTTGCCGATTATCCGTCGTTACGCCCACCCCCCATTTTTTCTTGACCTCTTCCAGCCGCTCCGCCCGTACGTCCGATGCCAGGATATTTTCCGGCAAAGTCAACTCGGACTTTAACAGTCCGCCCAACAAAGCTTCTCCCATATTGCCGGCGCCGATAAAGGCTATTTTTCGCTTGAACAGCATGAAACACCTCTCAGGTATGATATTCCGCGTTGATGGTGATATATTCAAACGTCAGATCGCAGGTGTAGACCTCGGCGCGGCCGCTGCCGACGCCGAGATCGATCTTGACGTCGACTTCGGCCTGCGACAATCCGGCGATGACCTGCTGCCGGTCGAAGGGTATACGGCCGCCGTTTTCAGCCACTTTAAC
>JAPDPN010000126.1:0-7730 GCA_034506455.1 Candidatus Zhuqueibacterota bacterium
AGCTTTTTCGGCAGAATGCGCACGTGGAATGTTTCGGCAAAAAACAGCTCTCCGTCCAAATGGTGCGGAACGGTTTCATCGAACTCGACATAGAGTTCCGGTGCGCGGAAATACGAAACTTTGGGATGACCCAAATGACCGCCCTTCGGCGCTTTGAGAAAGAGCTTGAGCCGTTCCAAAAGCGGCAAAGGTTCAACCAGACAAATGTCGAAAAGTCCGTCGTCGGCGTAGGCCTGCGGCGTCAGGTAATAGCCGCCGCCGACACGTCGGCCGTTGCCGATAGTGTTCATAAATGTGAGCGCCTCGTGCTTATGTCCGTTGAACTGCGCCCGCAGAGGTTTTTCGCGATACAAAAAGAGATTTTTGATGATATGGCGAAAATACTTGGTGCCGCTGCCTTTCTTGACCGATTGATCCGGGCGATAATTTTCCGCCGCCACCTGAGCGTCAAAGCCGAGCCCCATGCCGTTCAAAAAATAGTTTTCATTGCACTTTCCAATGTCCATGCGGGTCGTGTGTTCTTCGAAAAGGACATCCCAATCTTCGTCGGTAAAATGCTCGGAAAAGCCCAGCACCGGCGCAAAGTCGTTGCCCGTACCGGCAGAAACGATTCCAAAGGTCACCTGCGGCTGATCCAATAAACCTCTGGCGGTTTCGTTGGCCGTACCGTCGCCGCCCACCGCCACGATGATCGTGCAGCCTTCGCGCGCCAGCGCCGCCGCTAATTCGACGGCATGTCCCCGACGCTCCGTAAAGACAACACGCGCATCGAGATTGTGTTGGCTGATCTTTTCCTTCACCTTGGTTGCATAGTTGCGGGCGTAACCGTTGCCCGCGACGGGGTTGATGACGAACCCCCATTTCTCCTTCGACATGAGCGTTCTACCTCTCCATTACATTACTCAGCGAGGGAATCTCTTGATGAGGACGCCCGGTTTGGAGCTGCAGCTCGATGATTTCCCGCATTTTTGCCATGATCTCCTGAGTTGAGCGCCACTCTAACTCTTCATAGGCAATCGGATTGCCGACGATGAGGCGCAAAGGCGCTCGAGGGTCGATCGTCGATCGATTCTTGGGCTTTAACTGATAAAAACCGGTCAAGGTCACCGGCAGCACGTCCAGTTTTCCGCTGCGCATAATGTGAACAAAGCCGCGTTTGAATTCGCCGAGTCGGCCGTTGAGGGTTCTCGTGCCTTCAGGGAAAACGGCAATGTTGAATTTTGCCGCACCCTCCAGCGCCTGATTCAGAATGCGTCGTGCGCTTTGCGTCGGATCCCGTTCAACGCCGATATAGTTCAGCCGCTTCAGCATGCAGCCGAAAAGCGGAATGCGCAGCAGATAGTCGCGGCCCAACCAGGCGACTCCGGGCCAGATCGTCATTACTGCCGGAATGTCGTACAAGCTGGAATGATTGACCACGATCAAAAGACCGTTTCTTTCGCGCGGCGGCACCCCTATGCGCTCGATCCGCTTGCCCATCAGAACAAAAAGACCTTGCGCCCAAAGCTGAACAATGCGCAGAAAGGGGCGCTGGGGCAGCAAGTAGGAAGCGGCGATACCGATCGGCACGGCAATCGCCGTAAAAGCGAACTGCAGGGTGTAAATGAAAATCGTCAAAGCGGTTTTCGGCATGGGGCAATATCCGTTTGCGTTAAGCATAAATTAAGAATTTGATTCAGAAAATCAAATGGAAATAGCAAAAAAAATCCCCGGTCGCAAGCGGCCGGGGATCGTGAGGAGGTGAGTCAATCAGAACAGCATGCTGACGGTATAAGCATGCACTGTTCCAAGGAGGCCTATATCGCGCAGCGCGTAATCGATGCGCAGGCCCAGGCGGGAAAGGCGCGTCGAGATGCCGAAACCGTAGGAGGGACCATACTCGGAGCGATCCATAAACAGACCTTTATAGCCGGCGCGGAGGTAAAAGCTGCCGAAAGAGGGCAGCGTAAAGCGATATTGTGCGCCGAGGTTGACCGATTCGCTGTTGTTGTTCGGATGCAATGCGTCGGCTTCGAGCGTCAGGCGATGATGGGAAGTAACGATCGGATGCAGCGCCACGCCGATGCGGAAAATCAGCGGCAGCTCCCAGGATTGGGTCAGATATTGGCCTTCCACATGGGCGTAATTGCCGCTGACGTTGGGATTGGGATCGATCGGCTCCAGGAGGTCCATACCGTCGTAACGCATGCGGGTGCCGTAATTGGCAATGCTCATGCCGATGGCCAGGCCGTCGCTGCGGTCGCCGGTGGGCGAAAAGAAGGGCGTGTTGACCAAGGCGCCCAAGTCAATTGCCGCCGCATTGGCGCTGACGTGCCAAATCGTCGAGTTGATGTATTTGATGCCGGCGCCGAAGGAAAACCACTCTGTTAGCTTGCGCGCATAGGCGAGCTGAAAGGCAAATTCGGCGGCCGTGTAATTTTCGCCGGTGCCGTCCTGCGCCGTTAGAGTAGTGACCTTTTCCTTACCGTAATTCATTTGATTGATGGACAGGGCAAACACTCCATAGCGGGGAAGAACTAAACCGACCGCCGCAAAGCTGGTGTTGATGTCGATGACCCACGGCTGCATGCTGAACAGCACCTCATTGCGCCGCATCATGGCCAGACCGGCCGGGTTCCAGTAGCATGACTCGAGGTCTTCCGAAGTGGCGACGACCGCATCGCCCATGGCGTTGCCGCGGCTGCCGTAACCGATCTCTAAAAAGTTTGCCGCTGTGGTGCCGCGGCGATAGGGCTGCTGCGCCGAGGCAACCGCTGCCAAGATGAGCAGCAAAAGCAGGATGTATTGGATCGAGATCTTCATGATCGTTCACTCCCTCGTTACTTGATGATGGCAAACTTGCCGATTTTTTCGGCGCCGGTTCGCTTCGACTTGACATGATACAGATACATGCCGGCGGCGATGTCCAAGCCTTCACTCGACTTGAGGTCCCAGTGGGCAATGCCGTTGTCGGCGGCGTTTTCCACATCGATTTCATCGACAAAGACTCCGCTCACCGTAAAAATAGTGATCTTGCACTGTGCCGGCAGATGGGTGAACATGATCCGACGCCGCTGATTGAGGAACTGGTTGAAAACCGCCGGTTCCATATCGTTGGAGGCGATGTAGGGATTGGGAACGACGGTGATTCGGTCCATTTCCTCATTGATCTTTTGCAGATTCAGCTCGCCTTCCGGCAGCACCTTGAACGTCAGCGAATCGCAAGTAAAGAAGGGGCGATTAAAGGTGGCGAAATAGACGTCTCCCGCCTGCGGCTGTTCGTATAATTTGACGACAAAGACGCTCTTTTTCCACCGGTTGCGGTCGTCGGTTACGCCGAACAGAACGCGGTCTTCCTTCCAGTCGAATACGCCGTTGGCATTATCATCAATTCCGATGACGTCCAGGGTGTCGTATTCGCCGGTCGCATGCGGAAAAGTTTTATTGATCATAAAGAACGGCCACGGTTGCCGTGCGAGCTGCATTTCAGGCGGTACTGGTCCGGCCGTATCGCGCACCACGGTCTTGGTCGCCGCCGCTTTGCCGACATAGGCCTTGGGATTATTGGTAAAGATCAACTCATAATCCCACGGAAAATATTTTACCGCATCTTCGGTCGGCGCAATGCCGATGGCGGCGTTGCCCTGCACCCAACCGGAGTTTGCCAGGTCGAAACCGCCGTGCAGCGAAGAAATATGATTCGCCTGCATTTGAATGACCACACCGTCGGCGATATCGGAGGTCAGCGGGCTGCCGATCTTGAGGAACCAGTCCTTTTCCGGTGCAGTCTCGTCAAAGTTGATGCGGTCGTAAACCAGGTTGTCGAGGATGGCGTTGTTCGGATCTTCTTTGACTATGACGCGATTGCTGTCGGTGACGTCATAGATTTCGTAGCCGTTGGTCAAATAGTAATAGCCGTTCGGCGTATCCTTGAGCGCCGTCTTGATCTTGACCGTGAATTTCATCGTATAGATATGGTTCGGTTTGAGGGCGTTCTTGGCCACGATTTTAGGCTGCGCCCAACCGGATGTCTTTTTGAGACTGTTGGCCAAAATCTGCAGCGAGGGCGGCGTGTACTCGGGCGGCGTGGTGTGCGGCGTAACAATGGCAATGTTCTGGCCGATGCGACGGATCTCTTCGAACTCGTCCAACTCGATCACCAGATTGTTTTCCGAAGGCGCGATACCCGGCGGCGCCAAATCGGGCGTAATGCCGTAATCGTAGGCTGCCAAGCCGTAGTAATAAGTCACGCCGTTTTGCACGTTTTCATCGATAAAATAGTGGGTAATACCGGTGTCGTCGCCCAAATAATAGCCCATGCCGTTAAGCAGGCCATAGTTGGTAAAGCCGCGCTTGCCGTTTTTAAGATCGCACTGATAAATGGCTTTATAGAGCGAAGGCGTGCCGTAGCCGTCGGTGATCACCATGGCGTCCTGGAATTTTTTGTCCGTGGCGCGGATGAGTTTATAGCCTTCAAAGTCGTTGGCGCCGCGCAGGAAAGGCTCGCGTGTGGCTTTGTCGGCAACATCGTCCCAGGTCAGCACCACTTTGCCGTCGTAGGCCGTAGCGCTCAGCGTCGGCATTTTGGGCGGCTGAGCAAAACGATAGTCCTTTTCATAGATCAACTGCACAACGCGCTTGAGCTCATAGAGAATGGGCGCCTGCGGCGGCTTTTGGTTCAAACCGTTCAGGTCGTCGAAGGAATGCAGCATGGACATGGAGACGCGCTCGGTGCGGCCTTTGTACAGGGGGAACGGGCCGGAGGCAAAGATCTCGATCAGGTTGGAAATCTCGCCGATGTACTCCTTCAACATGCCGGTTCCGGTCAGCTGCCACATCACCCAATCCTGATGGAAGGTCTTTGGTTTGCCGTTCAGCGTTTCCGCCACTGGAAAGAGAGTAAAGGCGGTCAAACCGATCATGTCCGACTCGGTGACGTCGGTAAAGTTGTAGTTGGGTTCGCAGCCGAAGCCTTCGAGAAAGTCGGGGCGATGGTTGCACTCGCCCTCATCCGGGCCCGGATAATTCAGCTCGCCCGGCCCGATGCCGTCCAAGCCGACATCGTCGCCTGGATTCTCGTCGATGTCATAGATTCCGTTGCCGTTTTTGTCGTCGCCGTCCATCCAGTCCTGATCTTCGTCGCCTTCCCAATGGGGGCGCAGATCGGAACGATTCAAAGCATAATATTTCAAAAAGGCTTCCAGATCGGCAATGCCTTCTTCCGGTCCCAGAAGCCGGCCGGCGGTCGGATTGTCGCGCTTCTCGTCGATCAGGCCGTCCTGGTCATTATCGACCCCGTCATACGCGGCGCCCGGGCTTTCGAGGTAGGCAAATCCCATGGTTCCGACTTTTAAGCCGCCTGAGCCGACGCCGTTGATGTCCCAGGAAAACGCCATATCCAAATAGGTGTCGAAAAAGCCGATCTCGTCGTTGGCGTCGTTGCCGATGGCATTATCGACGTGAAAGCCGAACGCCACCTGCGGCAGGTCATAATCGGAAATGTTGGAGACGTTGTATTCCCAAAAGATGGCATCGCGCGCAAGAGGATTGTTCCACTGATAGCCGCGCGCTTCAACGCGTACGCCGATGCCGCCCCACGGCGCGCCGTACTGAATCGTCACATCCGGCCGCTTGTCGCCGATCTTGACGCCCGGGCGGGGGTAGTATTTCAACGGACTGGTCGGCTGCAGATACTCCTGATCCTGAGCATCGTTGCAGGCAAAGTAGGTCTCCAAGTCCGCGTACATGACGCCCAAACCGAAGCGGCCGTTCCAGACCCCCGGCCACTTGAGCTGATCGCCGCGCGCCGGCCAGCCTTTCGGCGGCCAGGACTCCGGCAGATTGCTCATTGCCGGATACTCGGAAAGCTCGTTGAAATAGCCGAAAACCGGATAGATGATCCAGGGAATCGTGCCGGTGGGATCGACGTCATAACCGCCGCGGAAGGCGGTTTGGCAGTACCAGAGTGTGTCCAGCTTTTCGGTTGCAATGCGCACCGGATCGGTCACCGGCCGCCAGCGCGCCGGATCGTTAGGATCCTTGGTCGTGTCCGGGTCGAGAAAAACTTGTGCGGTAATAAGAATGTTGACGCCGTCGGTCATTTTCGAACCGGTGGCGTCGTTCGGCCATTTGGACACTTCGACGCGCGGCCAATCGGCCAATTCGCATTGATTCTTAAAGGTGATAAAGACGCGGTTGCCGGTCATATAGCCTTCGCGGACGGCGGCAATGTCGCCGGCCGGATCATCCGGCCCGTCGTACGGTTTACCCTGCGCCGCCGCTTTCTCGACCGGCATTGCTGCAAACAGAAGCAGGAGCAAAACGAAAATCTTTTTCATGCCCAATCCTCTCGATTAAGGTCGTTTCATCGTTACCGGCGCTCAGAAAAGAATTCCGAGTCCGAGTTTGACGAACCGCGGCGCCTCGATGGCCGCCGGATTTATGACGCGGTCGATGTACTCGTTGAACAGGCTGCGGTGGCTGGCCAGATCGGTCGGCAGAATGATCGCTTCGTTGGCGCGACCGGTCGTGGGATTGACGAACAGCTCGTTCTTGGCGTCGAACAGGTTTTCGATCAACAAACTGGCGCGCAGCGTGTAGCGGGAGCCGAGCTTGAAATCATAATAGCCGAATAGATCGGTGCGGAATTTCGCCGGTTTTTTGGCATTGTTGGGATAGAGATTGACCTTGTACAGCCGGCTCTCGGCAATCGGCGTCCAGGTGTACGGCGTGCCGTGGTCGTAATAGGCCGCTAAGCTGATGCTGTAGTTCTTTTCGGCATAGTTGACGCTCGCGTTAAGCGTATGCCGCTGATCCCAGGACATCGGAATCAACCGCGGAATCGGGTCCTTGCTCTCGCCGGCGCGGGTAAAGGTCTGCGTCGGATTATCGGCATTGCCGCGAGTGTACTGCAGCGTATAGTTCACCATGGCGAAGATCGGCCCGAAGCGCACATCGTACTTGACTTCCAATCCCTTGACATTGCCGTAATCTTTGTTGGTGTACAGGCCGTATTCGATCTGATTGTACGTGCTGACGACCTTCATGCTGAGCAGATCGTAAATATCGCGGTAGAACAGGTTGACCTCCAATCCCATGCCGCGCACGATCTCCTGCCACAAACCGACCTCGTACTGCACCGTCTTTTGCGCCTCCAGCTGCGGATTGCCCATCTGCGTAGCATAATCGGTCGGCGCGACGAGGAAGGAATGATTCTGATAAAAGGCGTAGAAGGGCGGCGCCTGGAAGAAATGCCCGTAGCTGAAGTGCAGCTTGGCCGCGTCGCTCAATTGATACGAGAGGCCGAAGCGCGGGCTGATCTGTTCCTTGGGATCGGCTTTGAGGAGGGTGGACATTCGTTCGGGATTGTCCGGAAAGCGCAGCTGATTGGCCGGATTGCGCAGGTTGGAGGGATAGACGGTGTTGGGATCAAAACGGTCGTAGCGCACGCCCAGATTGATCACCATCTCGTTAAATTCCATCTTGTCCTGCAGGTAGGCGGAAAATTCCTTGGGACTCTTGCGGTACTCTTCACCGTACTGCGTCGAATCGCCCAAGATCACCGGCTGGTAATTGGGAAAGATGTAGGTGTTCTTTTCCGGGTCGAAATAGTTGTCGAACTCGTTGTCTTTGTTGCGATAGAGATTGAGAATGGTGTAGGATTTGTTGTCGAGAATGTGATCGATATACAGCACGCCCGCCTTGAGGCTGTGATTTTTATGCGCCTGCCAGGTCACGTCCAGTTTGGCGGT
>JAPDPN010000127.1:0-7718 GCA_034506455.1 Candidatus Zhuqueibacterota bacterium
CTGCGTCCCGACAGTCTTGTGCTCCATGTCGACAAGCTGATCACTCGGGAACTACCGATCGAAAATCGCGTTACTCTCAAGAGCGCGCCGGGCTATACGGTTGTCGGCCGGCCGCAATTGACGCCCGACGTCGTCAAAGTTCGCGGGCCGCAAAGCTTACTGGCGCCGTTAAAGTCCATTGCAACGGAAGAGCAGATCTTGGAGGATCTCAGATTTCCGATCGAAAAAAAGGTCACACTGGTACGCCCATTAAACCGTGCCTCGCTGTCTCCCCAAGAGGTGGTTCTGAGCGCGGACGTGCAAAAACTTATGGAAAGAAAATTTACCGATATTCCGGTTACCGTCCGCAATCTGCCTCCCGATCTGGATGCATTCGTTGTTCCATCGGGCTTGGCAGTAACGATCGTCGGCGGAGTCAACGTCGTGTCTCAGATTCAAGCATCGGACATCCGTGCTTACATTGATTATCAAACTGATGCGGATCATTCGGTATCGGAATTTCCGGTTACCCTTGAGCCGCTTCCTAATGTGCGCTTTCACGAGGTTCAACCGGAACGCTTTAAAGTGATCATTCAACATCGACGTGTGGAGTAGCGCTTTTGATCGTATTAGGGATTGAAACGTCCTGCGACGAAACCAGCGCCGCAGTGGTCGACGACCGGCGAGCGCTGAGCAATATCATCGCCACCCAACAGGTGCATCAGGCCTACGGCGGCGTCGTTCCGGAGTTCGCCTCGCGGGCGCATATGCGGCAGCTGACGTTCATCATCCGCGAAGCTTTGCAGAGTGCTCAAATCGGTTTCGAGCAGATCGAAGGCATTGCGGTGACTTGCGGCCCCGGCCTCGCCGGTTCTCTGCTGGTCGGTCTTTGTGCGGCGAAAGGCCTGGCCATGACTCTGAATGTACCGTATATCGGCATCAATCATCTCGAAGGTCATTTGGCTGCGGCGGCAGTAGACGGCGAGCCGTTGAAGTATCCGTTCATCGCGCTGGTGGTTTCGGGCGGACACACGTTGCTGGTGCATGGAGAAAAGCCCTTTTCCTATCGCATCATCGGCCGAACGATCGACGATGCGGCGGGCGAGGCCTTTGACAAGGCGGCGAAAATTCTGGGTCTCGGTTACCCCGGCGGGCCGGCGGTCGAAAAAGCAGGTCGCGACGGCGATCCGCAACGCTTTCATTTTCCCAGGGCGCTTCTCGATCGCGACAATCTCGATTTCAGCTTCAGCGGCCTCAAGACGGCGGTTCTCTATCTTATTCGCAGACTTTTGCAGGAAGGACAGCCGGTTCCGACAGCCGACATCGCCGCAAGCTTTCAACAGGCCGTGGCCGACGTTCTGGTCGCCAAAACAATGCGCGCTGTAGAAACAGCCTCCATTCGGGAGCTGATTTTAGCCGGCGGCGTGATGCGAAATACGATTATACGCACTGCTTTCCAGGCGGCATGCCAGGAAAAAGGCATCGAGTTTCGCGTTCCCTCTCCGCTGCTCTGCACCGACAACGCAGGAATGATCGCCCGCGCCGGCCACTCGCGACTGACGGCCGGTATGCGCTCGGATTGGAGCCTCGACGTTTACCCCAACCTCAGTCTCGATCAACCCCTCAATTGAGCGGAAATTTTTCATGACTCCCCACCTGCGACGGCACCCACGATGAAGTCATTGAATCTCCTGCTTTCTGTTCCTCCGGCCGTCTTTATCGCGGCAGTTTTTGCCGCCGTTCTCTTTACCTTTTTCATTTATCGTCGCACCAACCCGATTATTTCGAAAAGCCTGCGCCTTGCGCTTATCGCTCTGCGGGCCGCAGCCGCCGTTCTTTTGCTGGCGGTCTGTTGTGAGGCGGTGATTCGCCTGATTTATGAACAGCAGCAGCGGCCTATTTTGGCCGTGGCTTTGGATCATTCTGCGAGCATGAACGTCGAGGATGCCCTCGGGCGCCGCAGTGAGAGCGTTGCTGCTATTCTAAAAAATCCGCTTTGGCGCGATTTACGGCAAAAATACGAATTAAAATGGTTTCTGTTTGCAGATCGCCCGCGCCAGATTGCGGAATCGGCATTAGATTCAATTAATTTCGCCGGTGATGAGACGAACATCAGCTCGGCTTTGGCGGAAATTGCCGCACAATCCGATCGTCGAAGATTAAGCGGCATCCTGCTCATATCCGACGGCGCTTATACAAGCGGCGGCCATCCCATGCGCGCTGCCGAAGAGTTGCATGTACCGATTTATGCCGTCGGGGTGGGTTCCGCCGAGCCTTTACCCGATGCGGCGGTCCTGCAGGTCGACAGCCCGGCATTCGCTTTTTTAGGCCGTCCGGTGACGCTGCAGGTCTCGCTCCATACCGGCGGCTTGGAAGCTTTTACTGCCCAGCTGTCGCTGATTCAGGAAGGACGAGTTGTCACCGAAAAAACGATCACCGTCCCCCCTTCGCCGGCCGATCTGCGAACAACCTTGGAGTATACGCCGACGAATCTCGGCCGACAAAAGCTCGAAATCTTTTTGGCCCCGCATCCGAGCGAAAAGATTATCGCCAATAATAAAAAGACCGTTTATATCGATATCCTCAAGTCCAAGATTAACATTCTGTTGATCACCGGCAGCATTACGCCGGACATCTCTTTTTTACGCAGGAATATCGATACCGATCGGTACCAGGTGGAATGGATTGCCAGGCGCTCCCCTGCCGGTGACTTTTATCGACCTTTTCCGTCGGACGCAGAGCTGGATCAAATCGATCTGTTCATTTTGTATGATTTCCCTACCCGCGATACGGTTCCTGCAGCCCAAAGACTTGCCGCAGCGCTGCAGCGCCGGTCCCGCCCCTTGTTGCTCATTCTCGGTGAAAACGTTTCGCCGAACGAGTTGTCGCGTTTGGGTGATGTTATTCCTTTCGATCAGCTGGAGAGACTGCCGCAGCCTCAACAGGTGTTTGCAGAGATTTCACCGCTCGGTATAACCCATGCCGCCGTGCAGCTCAGCCGCAATCCTCTCGATTCGCAAAGAATGTGGACCGTCCTGCCGCCGCTTTCGGCTTTTTGGCGCGTCCGCCCTTTGTCCGAAGCAGAAGTTCTTGTCTACCGCAAGTTATCGACGCTCGATGCCTCTCGCGAACCGCTCATTCTTGTGCGTAAAGAAGAGACTATAAAATCGGCTGCAATCACCGCGACGCAATTGTGGCGGTGGGATCTTTATGCAGGCGGCCGAACAGATCGCCAAGCCGCTCTCAAGCCTCTGGTCAACTCCCTCCTCTCCTGGTTGGAAACGCCGCAGATTCAAGATCGCGTCGCGGTACGAATCGAAAAGACTATTTACAGTTTCGGAGAGACGGTTCGAGCAGAAGCGATCGTTTTGGATGAGAGGCTCATGCCGGTGGACAACGCCGAGGTTACGGCGAGTGTAGTAGGCGCTTCAGGTGCAGTCGAACAACGCGCAGAATCCCTGCAGGAAGGAAAATATGCGGCGGAATGGACGGATCTGCCGCCGGGGGATTATCGGCTTTTGATTAATGCATCGCTCGGCGGTCGCCCTTTGGGGCAAGCGACGACGCTTTTTTCCATCGGCACGTACAATGCAGAACTGTCGCAGACTTTGGCGCAACCGGAGGTGCTGCAGGAAACGGCGCGCGTCTCAGGGGGCGACTATACTCCGGCTGATTCCGTGGCGCGACTGCTCGGCAGCCTCTCCCCCGCACCGATAACTGCGGTGATCACCTCTGAAAAGCTGCTTTGGAATCATCCCGCCGTGCTGAGCATTCTTTTAGTTTTGCTTTTCCTCGAATGGTTCATCCGCCGGCGCAAGGGAATGGTGTGAGATTTAATTATCCCGCCGGCCGGCAAATTGGACTTTTTTGCAAGGACGTTATACATCCCCCTACAATTTTTTGCTATCTTGCAGTAGTCGCTCCGCTCAAACGCTCGGCCAAACGATAAGGGTCCTGAAAATTCGGGAAATCGGCCTGTAACGCCCGCCAAGTCCCACGGGCGCGCGCCGTCTCGCCGTTTTCCAAATAGGCGATCGTCAAATTGTACAGCAGATAAGGATGCTTGGGCAGGCCCCGGCGGGCAATCTGCAGATGGCGAACTGCGGCTGGGAAATTTCCTTCATCCAAGTAAATTTGCCCCAACCACATGTGCGCTTGAGGTACATTTTCCAGCTCTACGACTCGTACCAGTACTCGTTTCGCTTCTTGAAACGAACGACTGCGCAAAAGCTCCTGCGCCTGCTGCATCAAAGAAGCGACTTGCGGCGAAACCGCAACGATTTTTGAGGCCACCACACCGCCAGCGCCGGTCGAGGCCGTTCCGCCTTTCCGCAACTCTTCTTTGGCCTTTTTAACGGCGGCCAGTCCCATCTGCACGGCCGGATCGTTGCTCATCTCCTTTTGCGCCCGCTGGAAAAAGATTTCAGCGCGATCATAGTCACCGAGCGCAAGATAGGCTTGGGCCAAAAGCATTTCTGCAGCAGGCACTCGTTGCATTTGAAGAAAAGGCTCCAGTATGGCGGGCGTCAGCTCATATCGCTGTAGACGGTTACAGAGTTCTGCCGCTTTGAGATAGGGGATGTGCGTCAACGGATGCATGGCAACATAAGCGCGATATTCTGCAAGGGCTGCTTCCAGATCGCCGTTCCGCTCGTAATAAGCAGCCAAAGCCGCATGCACATGCCGCATCGTATAGTTGTCATACTTGATTGCTTTTTTGACTTCTTCCTGCATATAATTTTGCGGCTGGAAGCCGTCAATTGCGGCTTCGCTGCGCGATTCCGGTTTAAACGGCCATCCGGATTTCAGCTCCTGCACCGACAGCTCACCGTACAAACTGTCTGCGGCAGTAAAAGCACAGGCGTTGTCATCAATTTTTGGTTTTCTTTGAGTGTGCGGCAACAGACGCTGCTCGAGGAGCACGTCGAGGAACGCTTCGGCCATAAGCCGGTAACCCTGCAGGTTGGGATGGAGATGGTCGATCATCAACGTGCCGCCGATTATGCCGTTCGGCGATGCCGCTTCGAAGCGCCGTACCATAGGCACCAGAGGCAGTCGGTAACGATCCGCCGCCGAGCGGATCACATGATTCATCGCCTCGGGAGCGCGGAAACGCAGAGCATCCTGTTCCTTTGCCTGCAGATAGAGCGACTTGGCGCGCTGCCAATCGCCGATCTGCTCCGCCGCTTTAGCTTCGTGAAAAGATTGCTCGGCTGAATGATCGGGGAGAGACAGGAAAGGAGGCTGATCGGCGAGATTGCTGACCAATTCGCTAAGAACGACCGGCACGCCGCGGCGCTTTGCCTTTTTGAGAATCGCATCCAGATTGGCTTCGAACTGGCGGATTCCGGCAGTGTAGAGGGGGCTGTCCAAAGGAATTTGCTGTTCCGCCACGATGCGCTCCATCAGCGTGGCGGTGGTCGGTTTTTCGGCGACCCTCCGCAAGCGGGTAACAACGTTGCGGGTCAGCATAAAGAGGCGCAATCGACGCAATTTAAGCGCCGTCAGAACCCAACCGCGGTTGCGCCCCAAGGACTCCCGCGAGCCGACTCCCAAAGCGCCGTAATATTCGTTGTGCCCCGCATAGATCAAGATGAGATCGGGTTTCTGTTCCAGCAGCTCATCCATCATATCGAGCAGCGCATAACTGTTGATGGCCGACATGGCGAGGTTAACGACTTCGATCGGACGTGTAGGTTCTGCCGCTTGAAGCGCATTTTCTAAAATGCGTGAAAAGCGCGCATTTTCATCGTAAGGATAGCCGGCAGTCGTGGAACCGCCGAGCACAAAAATGCGCAAGCCGTTCTCGGGTTTGTCCTTTAAAAACGTATCGTGCGAGGGAGTAGGGATCATTCGATCGCTGCGAAAGTAGCGGCGGGCGATGGTCGGATTGATCCGCAAAAGATGCGAGTAGGGCTTCGGCGCGCTGATAAAGAGCTTCGGCGCACCGGCATAGCCGGCGATGCGCAGGCCGAGCTCCGCCATCCCCAAAATGAACAACGGCAGCAGCCACACGATGATGGTAAAGGCGATTTTTTGGCTGCGGCCGCCGGCGTCTATCTGTTGAAAGTCGGGCGGTTCAATATCTTTTTTCATGCCGTGGATGCCTCATTTCGTCAAATTCGAGAGACAGGAGCTAATTAAAGAAAAGCGGAGAAATTAACAAGCATTTTCCGTAAGTTCCATCCATCCTCTTAAAATTTTAAATGCGGGACTCATGCTTAACAGGCTTGGGCTTGCAGATGGAAAGTTTTTTCTCTAATTTGCTCATATGGATCAAACAGTAAAAACCTCACTGGAAGAACCGCTTGTTTCGGTCCTTTTGCCGGTCTACAACCGCCGTCATCTGATACTTCGGGCTATCGATTCCGTTTGGTCTCAGACGCTGCAGGATTTCGAGCTACTGGTCATCGATGACGGCAGTACCGACGGCTTGGAAGAAGTGCTGTTGCCGCTTGTCCTGCAGCGCCGGAATCTTCGTTATTTAAAACACGCAAACCGCGGCCTTGCGGCCTCGCGCAATATCGGGATTGCAGCTGCTTTGGGAAAATATGTCACCTTTTTAGACTCGGACGATGAATACCTGCCGCCCCACTTGGAATTACGCAGCCGGTTTCTCCAGGAACATCCGGAGGTGGATTTTCTGCACGGCGGAGTCGAGCTTGTCGGGCCGGAAGATTCGCATTGGGTGGTCGACGCCTATCAGCCGGACCGTCGCATTCACCTTTCTCAATGCGTCATCGGCGCCACGTTGTTCGGGAAAAAAGAGGCCTTCCAGCGCGCTGGCAACTTCAAGCTGCTGCCCTATTCCGCCGAATCAGAGTTTGTAGCCAGGGTGGAACAGAACTTTCGGGTGGTCAAAGTCGACTTTGCCACGTATCGTTACTATACCGGCTTACCGGACAGCATCTGTGAGAGTAAAAAGCAACAACAGGAGCAGCGATTGTGATTAATGAGGGGAATTGTATTTGCGGTAAAAATTTCCTAATTTTTCTGCGGACATTAAAAGGAAATAGAAAATGAAAACGAAAGCGTTGCCGTTGATTGCGGCGCTTTGCTTGTTTTTTTTGTTATCATGCACGGAAAATAAAGGCGACAAGCCGTCATTTGGACGTCCAAAGGGCACGTTTGACCGCAGCCGTTTCATTACTCAGGAAGAAATCGAACGGCGCGCCCTCGAGCTGCAGGCACTGCAGGCCGAAACCGAAGCCCTCTACCGTTCACTAAAAGAAAAAGAGCTGATGCTTTTGCGCAAACAAGCTGCGCTGGACTCTCTCCAACTTGTTTTAGAGAAAAAGGAAACTGAGCTAAGGCAAAGAGAAAGAGCGGCGAAAAAGATGCGCAATTCGGGCACTCTGCTCTTTTTGGTCGGCATCGCATTAATATTTTTCGGGCTGCGCAAAAACTTGAGTCCAAAGCCCAAATCAGCAGTCTCACCACAGCATCCTCAGAAATAGTCACTTGCTTCGCAGAAAGCGAAAAATAGCCTTCGACGCTCTCTATATTGGGGCTGTCTGACGAATTAGGCATCAATGAACCAGGTCTTACGCGCCTTTTCCAGAAGAGGCTGTAGTTTTTCCGCAAGGCGATGCGACGAAACGGCAGCAGTGAACGCCTCAAAGGGGATGATTTTCGTCGTTTCGCCCCAATAAACCAACGCCGCCAGAGCGGCTCCTTTGGCGCCGCCGACCCGCCGAAAAGCCGGCGGTTCCATGCCCGCCTGTTCGATCTGCAATTCC
>JAPDPN010000128.1:0-7688 GCA_034506455.1 Candidatus Zhuqueibacterota bacterium
AGCAGGGGTTGTGTTTTGGAGCCGGGATCAACTATTCGCTTGGGGGGATGCGGTTGATGTTGGATTATGCGTATCAGGATTTCGGCGTGCTCAAGGAGATCCAGATGTTCACCGTCGCCTTGGGATTTTAAGGAATGAGCAAGTTAAAGCATGAAGCATAAGGAGAGTTGACTATGAAGCTGAGAATAAGAACTCCTCGGCTGCTTTTCCTCATCTGCATGCTGGCGACGACCGCTTTTGCGGGTGTCACCGGCAAGATCGCCGGAAAAGTAGTCGATACGGAAACCGGCGAACCTTTGCCCGGAGCCAACATTGTCATCGAAGGGACGCAGATGGGCGCCGCGGCCAATCTGCAGGGCGAATTTATCATCATCAACGTGCCGCCGGGCGTATATACGCTAAAGATCAGCATGATGGGTTATAAGACCCAGGTGAGATCGAACGTCCAGGTCAGCATCGACTTGACGACGCAGGTGAACGTCAAGCTGGAACCGAGCGTGATTGCCGGTGAAGAGGTGACGGTGGTGGCGGAGCGTCCGCTGGTACGTATGGACCAGACCTCCTCGATGGCGACGGTCGGCGCACAGCAAATTGCCGATTTGCCGGTACAGACCATCGGCGAGGTGCTCGAGCTGCAGGCCGGAGTGGTTAACCGCGGCGGTTGGCATATCCGCGGCGGACGCGCCGACGAGGTCGCTTTCTGGATCGACGGCGTGCCGGTGACCAACGTCAACAACTACAGCCAGGGCATTACGGTTGAGAATTATGCCATCCAGGAACTGCAGGTTATTTCAGGTACTTTCAACGCCGAGTACGGTCAGGCCATGTCCGGTATCGTCAACATCATCACCAAAGAAGGCAGCCCGAAATTCAACGGACAAGTGCGCGCCTACGTCGGCGATTATGTCTCCAACCGCGACGAATTTGAGGTTCTTGATCGAGTGGTGACGGTTTATGATGAAACCGGCAAAGCGGTCGGCGTTAAAGGGATCACCTCCAATCCTTTGCGGCTGTTCAATCCCGAATACAATTATGATCTCAGCCTCAGCGGGCCGATACCGGGGACAAAAGACAAGCTGACCTTTTTCGTCAACGGACGAACCAATTCCGGCAGCGGTTATTACTACGGACGCAACTGGTTTTTGCCCACCGGTGTGCCGGGTGACAGCGGCCTTGTAAGGATGAGCGAGTACCATCACAACTCACTTCAGGGCAAGTTGACATGGCGCCCCAGCGGTGTTTTCAAACTCAGCTACAATGCTTTGTGGAACAAAGACGATTCACCGCGAAGCTTTTCCCAGCAGCAGCGCTACGTTCCGCTGGGCACTAGCCAGAGCCATAACATTAATCAATCTCATATCGTTTCCCTCAATCACGTTCTTTCGCCCAAGACCTTTTACGAGGTTCGCTTTAATTATCTAGACTACCGCGGCAAAAGCTATGTATTTGCCGATCCGAATGCGCGGCCGGATTATTACATCTATATCTATCCGGACACGACGGCCGACGGCATCGTATTGCCTGATCTCACGCTGAACCCCTTGAAGAGCAAGGAGGACAGCATACGTTTCGAGCAGCTCAAGCAGGAGCGCCGGCGTTATCAGTGGATCATTGATCCCAATGGTCCGATCGGCTACATTCATCCCGATTCCAACAGCGTGCCGGCCAGCTACTCGTTCTGGAACGACGGCAGCGGTCGGAACTATGGTCGCAGCCGCACCCAGAGCTGGATCACCAAGTTCGATTTGTCCAGCCAAATCGACAGGATCAATCTGGTAAAGGCAGGTTTCGAGTTCCGCGCGCATCGGCTGGATAACTCGAGCTACTCATTGATCGCCGCGACGAATCCGGCATCCAACGAAGAGATCGTTCCTTACATGCCGATGATCCCGCCGATCGACAGTCCGCAGCGCAGCGATTACGTGCGCACGCCGAAAGAGTTTTCCGCCTATATTCAGGATAAAATGGAACTGAAGGAAATCATCTTTAATATTGGTTTGCGCTTCGACTGGTTTGACGCCAATTATGTCGTGCCGAGTGATCCGGAGGACCCGGACATCTATCATCCGATAAAGCCCGAGAATACTTATCGAAACTGGACTCCTCCGCCTTCCGGTCTCAATCAGGCCGAATATGACGCTTATCTGCGTCAATTTGAAAAATATACACCGGAAGAACGACGCGCGTTTATGCATAAAAAGGTCAAACCGAAAATGCAGCTCAGCCCGCGTCTCGGCATCGCCTACCCGATTACCGATGCCGGCGTGATACATTTCTCGTACGGCCATTTCTTCCAGATTCCGGCCTACAATCAGATGTACACCAATCCGGATTTCAAAATCAATCCTTCCGGCGGCAACATCATTTTCGGTAACGCCGATTTGAACGCCAAGCGGACGGTCCAGTATGAAATCGGTCTGCAGCAGCAGATCGCCAAGGATCTGGGCATCGACGTCACCATCTTTTACAAGGATATTCGCGATTGGGTCGGTACCAGTCCTCTTGTGCGCACGGCTATCCCGAGTGTTCTCTATTCGACTTATGAGAACAAGGACTATTCCAATGTGCGCGGCATCACCTTCAAGATGGAAAAGCGTATGGCCGCAAACTTTTCCGCAAACCTCGACTACACGTTCCAAATTGCTGAAGGCTCATACTCGAATCCGAATGACGCCTTTAACGCCCAGGTCAACAACAATGAGCCGCGTCTGAACCTCATTCCTCTGGATTGGGATCGGCGCCATTCGCTTAACATGCAGCTGATTTATTATAAAAACCAATGGACCATCAGCGCCATCGGCCGATTTTATACGGGCTTCCCCTATACTCCTTCTTTCCCGCGTGCCCAGTTTGTCGGCGGCTCGGCGCTGTCCAGTCTGCCGGAAAACAGCTCGCGTAATCCGAACCAAAAGGTGGTCGATCTGCGCATCAACCGTCAATTCCGATTCGCGGGTTTGGATTTCAATCTCTTTGCCTACATTAATAATCTTTTCGACTCCGACGACGCCGTGGCGGTTTACTCGGATACGGGTTCGCCGGATTACACGACGAATATCACACCGTCACGGGTCAGCTATGACTCGAAGCGCGTCGGCACGGTGGAGCATTACGTCCTGCAGCCCGGTTACTATACCGCGCCGCGCCAAATCCAAGTCGGCTTTTCGGTCGGCTTTTAAGTGCAATGGAGGAAAAACGTATGAAACATAAAAAATTTGTCGCCCATACTCTGATACTGCTCGTCTTTCTGCTCGGCGCCGCCTGGGCGCAGATGGAAGGCCTGCATGGATCCTTTTTGGAAATTCGCGACGGTGTACACGCCGGTAATCTCTTCCGTACGACCATTTACAATGACGGTACATACGGACGCATCAACGATCCGGCCGCATTTGCCGGCGAGTGGCCCATTAACTCTGGCCGCTGGTACATGATCGACGGCAACCTGTTCGTCGGCAGCGAGGTCATCGATACGGACGGCCAGCTGAAGCACATCATTTCGACGGTGCGCAGCGCCATGATCGGCAATTCCACCGGCGACCGCAGCCCGAACGGCGATTGGTGGACCTTTCTGCCGCTGCCTGGTTTTGCCGCGCGCGATACCAACAAAATTGCCATGAGCAAATGGAAATGGTCCTGGCCGGACGTTTGGCCTGACAAGCTGAATGATCCGGTTGATCCAGGCTGGCCCGGACAATGGAACGGCTACTTTGGCAAAGGCATCTTTAATGCCGACGAAGAAAGCTTTTTCGTCGCCGACGATTACAACAACGCGGAATTCAAGTTTTTCCCCGACAGCACGGATTTGAATCGTCGCGGCTTGGGCATCCGCATGTGGACGCGCAATTTTCAGTGGTCGAATGCACTGGTGGAAGACGGCATGTTCTCCTTGTTCGATTTGGAGAACGTCGGCACTCATAATCACGACAAGATGCTGTTCGCCTACAAGTACGGCAACAATATGGGCGACTCGCGTGAAGGAGGCGACGGCGGCGACGATATGGGCGGTTTTAATCGCGAGACCAACTCGGCTTACTTGTACGACTATGACGATATCGGCGCCGGCGGCTGGACACCTGTAGGATATTTCGGCGGCGTATTCTTGGAATCACCCGGTAACCCCTATGACGGGATCGACAACGACGGCGACGGCCGGTTCGGCGAGGGAACTGTGATCAACGAGTCCATGTTCGAGCCGAAAACGCTGCACCGCAACGACCCTATCATTATCATTAACTACAAGACCTTTGAACGCCGACTGACGACTTTGGCCCAAGAGGGTGTCGATACCCTGCGCATTCCCTATCAGGATATCTTTATCAAATTTTGGGATGGCAAAGTAATTAAAGAAGATCCGTTCGATCTGATTGATAATAACCTGAACGGCCTGATTGACGAAAGTAACGGCGCCGTGGTCGGTGAAGGTGCCGCGGCTTACATGACCTACCTCTATATCGGTTTAAAGGCCGTAGATTACTTTACGGGCGTCGGATTAAATAACATTCTACTGGATGAACGCCGTGATGACGGTATCGACAATGACGGCGACTGGAACATCGCTCAGGATGACGTCGGCGCCGACGGCAAGCCCTTCACCAGCGATCCGGGCGAAGGCGACGGTTTGCCGACCAATGGTGAACCGCATTTCGACAAGACCGACATTGACGAAACCGACATGATCGGCCTTACCAGCTTTACGCTTTACAAATGGGAAAATCTGCCTCAGTATGACGATGAAAAGGTTTGGAGCTTCCTGTTGCCTGGATATTTCGATCAGGAACTGCTCAATGACAACATCGAGCTTCTCTACGGTTCGGGCTACTTTCCGTGCAAAGCCGGAACGATCGAACGCTTTTCGATGGGAACTTTGTGCGGCATCAGTCTGAATGACTATCTCGATAATGTGAGATGGTTCGCCAAGGCCTACAGCGAAAACTATAACTTTGCCAAGGCGCCGGCCATCCCCAACGTCATCGCCATTCCTGGAGACCGCAGAGTGACTCTGATTTGGGATACGATTGCCGAAGAAACCGAAGATCCCATTTTGGGGAAGGACTTTGAGGGATACAAAATATACCGCTCCACCGATCCGGGTTGGAACGATTGTGCGCCGATTACCGACGGCCGCGGTTCCGTTACCTACCGACTGCCGATTGCTCAATTCGACTTGGACAACGAATACTCCGGCTATGCGCCGGTTGCCGTCAAAGGAGTCCAGTTCTATTTAGGTTCGAACACGGGCATCGTCCATTCGTGGACCGATACGACAGTGGTGAACGGACAAACTTATTACTACGCTGTGACCGCTTATGACCGCGGATCGGCGGAGGGTATGATCGCACCGAGTGAGTGCAGCAGGTTCATTACCATCAATAAAGCCGGAGAAATCGAGGACAAAGGTCCCAATGTGGTCAAGGTGCGGCCCGAAGCGCCGGCAAGCGGTTACACGCCGCCGTCTTTTTCCAATATCACCGCGGTTAAGGGCGGACTGGCCAGCGGCAAGTTGGGTTACAAAGTGGTCAATCCATTGGAAATCAAAGACCGCAACCGCTACCGAATTACTTTTGAGGATACAGTCGTTGCTTCTACCAGCATCTCTGGAACTCTAACGCGAGCAACGAAGAGTCTGACGCTCCTCAACATTACGAATCCGAACGCGCCGGTAAAGCTGATCGACCGGTCTACGTCGGTCAATACCGGGGCGATTCTGCCGGTCAAGGAAGGCTTCCAGCTGCAGATCATTAACTATCCGGAACTAGCCCTGAATTCCGACAGCACACGCTGGAGCCGGTCGGATATTTACGGATACGACATCAAGCCGTTCAGTTACAGCAGGATGCGCGGCGTTGCAGCCCCTCACGACTATCGAATCGATTTCGGCGAAGTCGGTATTGATACCTCCATGGCTCTTGCCGTGTCTGCGGGGCGAACCCTGCCGGTAATGCCGGTCAATTTTACCATCACTGAGCTGAACAGCGGAAAGAAAGTCAAGTTTGCTTTCTGGGAAAACGACAAGCTTGCAGGCGAGGACGGCAAATTCACCGCCTTTACGGATAAAGCCAGAACCGACCAAATTATCTTTTTGGAGCCTGATGCAAAAGATTCTTTGGTGGTAACTTGGTCGATTCAGTTCAGCTCAGCCACGCGCGATGAATTTCACAACAATCCGCGACCGGGCGACTATCTGATCATCAAGACCTTCAAGCCTTTCCTCAGCAGTGATGTTTTGGAATTCGAAACTTATGGGCAAGGAATCGATGAGGAAAAAATCGATTTGGATCGCATTCGCGTAGTGCCGAATCCCTATGTTGTCTCCAATTCATGGGAACCGGTCAACCCGTACAGCAGCGGTCGTGGGCCCAGGGTACTCCATTTCACCCACCTGCCGCCCAAATGCACGATCCGCATCTTTAATGTGCGCGGGCAATTAGTAAGAGAGCTCGAGCATGACAAGTCGGACAACATTCTCGATGGAACGCTTGAATGGGACATGTTGACCAAAGATAAGCTCGATATCTCTTACGGAATCTATATCTACCATGTCGATGCAGGAAAGTACGGCACCAAAATCGGTAAATTTGCCGTGATCAAATAGTCGAGTTTTAGGCGTAATGTCAGGGGCGACCAATGTGTCGCCCCTGGCTTTTAAAGATGTTAATTCATGAATAAAGTCGTACTATAAAGTTTTATTTTGTAGCCTGTTTTTTATTGTTGCTTTCAATGTCAGGCATATTTAATTTTTAATACTCCAACCGCAAAAAATTCTGCTCTGTTTTTACGCAAGTCTGATCAAGTGATTTTCACGAGAAAGCAGATCATGTCAGTAACCTTAAAAAGATTCTGCGGTTTGAGCAAAAGAAACATTGAATGCGACATGTAATAACAGCAGCCCCATCGCTGCCTTATTCAACCCGCCTATCAAATGCCGCTTTTAGGAATGGTTGAGGCGCAGATTGTACTCATCAGAAACTGTTCAAAAGCAATTCCGACGTGGTGTCACTCCATCGACCAACGCCGTATCTTGTAAAGAAGCCCGATGTATACCGATTTCTCTAAGTACGGCAATTGTTTAGCGGAATCATGCAAAAGATTTCATCGGCAAAATCCGCAGCGCTAAAGAACTTTGACGGCACGAAACGCTTTTGGGCTAGTTTGATCAAAAGCGAAAGAAATCTGCAACCATTGAAAGCGCCGATACTTGCGGCTCTAGGCTCGGAAAATACAGGCATAGATGAAACCACCTCCGATTACGCCGAGAGCAAAATTAATAAAAGATATTTGTTGATTAGCCGAAAAAATCAATTTTTCGAGAAAAAAAACTTTTTTTAAAATTAAAATTCAATTACTTTATTAAAAGATTTCTTTGCAATTTGAACCAAAAAGGGAGTGCATGAGATGAAGAAACGGCTGGTCCTGTTTTTTCTCCCGATTTTTTTATTGGCGGCGGCAAGTTTTCAAGAGCTGACTGCCGGAACCACGGGAAAGATTGCCGGACGCGTGACGGATGCCGAGACCAACGAGCCGTTGCCCGGCGTCAATATCACCGTCGAAGGCACGACGACAGGCGCTGCGACAGACCTGTCGGGCAACTATCAGATCATCAATCTTCCTCCCGGCCAATACACGCTCCTTGTTTCCATGATGGGCTACACCAGTCAGCGAATTGAAGGTGTGCGTGTCAACATTGACCTGAC
>JAPDPN010000129.1:0-7579 GCA_034506455.1 Candidatus Zhuqueibacterota bacterium
ACGGTCCCTACAACTCGTCCGATTTCCATGCTTTTCCTTTAGCGGTTTGGGGATGCCTTCCCCTGTACGCGAGATAAAAAACGATTAAGCCTTCGAAATATACCCCAACAGGCCTAAAGATACAAGCGATTTTTGCAAAACGGTGCAGCGGTCGGCAAAGATCCCTCATGATTTTTCTGAAAAGTGCTGACGGCGAACGAAGGCAGTTTTATAGGTTCAGCATTCAAACGCCGGACCGGCTCTTTTTTTCGCCCAACGAGAGTAGGGTTTCAATGACTTTTTGTACTGAAATGGAAACCGGTCCTGAATAACGATCTTTGAGGCCGTCCTCCAATACAATGACATGCTTTCCGATCGGTGCCCAGCGGCCCGGGTGAATGGGCCGCCGCGATGCATAGAGCCCCACTGCACACTTGCCCAATGCGGCGGCAAGGTGTAAAGGGCCGGTGCTGCATGCCAGGAGGGCATCGGCGGCGGCGATGAATCCCATTAAACCCGCCAAATCGAGTTTTCCGGTCATATCCGTAACATGAGAAAACGGCGCGACCAGAGACGGCCTTACGGATCTTCCTTCTTCTTCGCTGCCGGTGAGAAAAAGGCGAAATTGGTCCTGCGGCAGCGCGGCGATCAGTTGCGCCCAGTTTTCTATACCCCATTCCTTTGCGCTGCCTCTGGAGGCGGGATGCAGGATCAGATTGAGCCGCCTGCCGTCCATCATTCGTCGGTACTCCGGCGGCGCCTCCACCTCCAGATCGTACAAATCGGCGATTTGCGGCAGGGAAAGGTCGGCGGAAATACCGAAGGGCTGCAGTAAACGAAAATTGAGCTGCGCCTCATGCTGATCCGAGTTTCGTCGGGAAAAGTGAACGAGCTTGTTGCAGGTCAGCCAGTGAAACCAGCGGTGGCTGGTGCCGATGCGGAGCGGGATTCCGGCCTGCTTGGCCGCTGCGGCAATTTCTTTTCGCGGAAAAACATGTATGACGGCGTCAAAACGGCCTTCGGCCAACAGCGCAGCCTGCTGTTCGCGGGAAAGGGTTTGGAGCGCCTCCCAATCCCAAAACTCATCAACCGAGCGACAAGCGCGAATCAAGGCTTCAGTATAACGCTTGCCGAGAAAGGCGATCCAGCAATCGGGAAAGCGTCGTTTGAGTGCTCCGGCAAGGGGAAGCGTCAAAACCACATCGCCGATGCCGTCGCTGCGGCTGATCAGAAAGCGTTTCGGTTGCTTTATTGTTTTGTATTTTTCAATTCTTTTAACCGACATGTACATCAGAGGATAGCTATTTTAGTGAAAATTACAAAGCAGAAAATGGATTATTGAATCCGATCCAGTCTTTTTGTTCGTCCATAACCTTTGTTACGAGAAAAGGTTAGGCCACCTGATCAATCGTCCTTTTGATGGTTCCGAGCATAGAGACAGCCGAGCTGGGCGCAGATGAGCGAATGGCGAATCTTGTTGCAATGCAGAAAAAGAAAAGCCGTCCCGGCGATGAGTCTTGCCGAGACGGCATACGGGTCGGTTAGGTGATTACTTGCGCGTGCCGAAATCGACGCGCGGGGCCTGCTGGGCCTCCGGCGGCGCTTCAAAGTAGGCGCGCTTTTCGAAATGGAACAGTGCTGCAAGCAGGTTGTTGGGGAAAATGCGGATATGGCGGTTATAGGCCTGCACGGTTTCATTGTAACGCCGCCGTTCGACGGCGATGCGGTTTTCGGTGCCCGCCAGTTCGTCCTGAAGTCGAATAAAGCTCTCGTTGGCCTTGAGTTCGGGATAGCGCTCGACCACCACCATCAAGCGACTGAGGGCAGAGGAAACCTGATTTTGCGCCTGCATGTACTGCTCGAGCAGTTGGGGATTGGCGGCCAATTGTTCCGCATTGAGCTGCACTTTGGTGGCGTTGGCGCGCGCCTGAATCACGGCTTCCAACGTTTCACGCTCAAAATTGGCGTACCCTTTTACGGTCTCCACCAAATTGGGGATCAAGTCCATGCGGCGCTGCAGAACGTTCTGAACCTGTGCCCACGCTTCATTGACCTGCTCATCCAAGACGACGAACGAGTTGTACGCCCGCTTGCCGATACTGTAAGCGGCAAAGAGCGCGATAACGAGAACAACAAGGGTGACGATGCACCCCATGCCTAATTTGCTGCGCGGCATTGCGGCCTCCTTATTCTAACGTTTTCCATTGATCGACAAATTCGGCCAGATAGTTGATCTGAGCAATCAGATCTTTGGCCAGTGCATGAATCTCTGAAAAAGTGAATTTTCTGCTTTTGCTGCGCAATTGCAGCAGCCGGTCAAAGACTCCTTCATCCAGTTGATAAAGTTCCGCGGTTTCCTGAAAAACGGCTTTGCTTTCTTTGGGCGGCTCCTGATCGTTCAAAGCCAAAAGAACGCGAAAGAGCGACAAAAAAGTCGGCACCGTCATGGCTAAAAAGATTTCCATGTTTCGGGCGTCATCCCAGGCCGTGAGGACGCCGTTGCGCAGATGCAGCAGTTTGCTCTTGACCTGTTCTTCGCATTTGAGGCGCAGTGCATCCTTTTCGATGTTTAGATCAGGGATGAAATCTTGGCCGTACAGGTGACGATGCGCCAACTTTATGTTCAGAAATTCGATCGGGAAGCTGTCGAGCGAAGATTCGATATAATCGCGCGTAAGAAAAAGCGGGACCGCCACACCCCGTTTAGCCCATTTTTTGACCAGCGGCGCGGCCTGTTCGAACCTTTCCATAGCTTCTTCGGTCAGAACCACCAGGAAATTGATGTCCGATCGCTCGGCGTCATATTCGCCGCTTGCCGCGCTGCCGAAAAGATATACCGTAACTATGTCGGAGCCGAAAACGCCCGTCAGATCATCAAGAAACGGCTGCAGAATTTCTTCGGGAGAACGAGGTTTTTTTGCCATAAACTGCCTCTATCAAAAGATTTCGTCCTAATAGCCGCCTCCGGCGCCGCCGCCGCCGCTGAGTCCGCCGCCGAAACCGCCGAAGCCGCCTCCGAATCCGCCGCCTTTGCCGAAGCCGCCACCAAATCCGCCGTGCGGTCCGAAAATAAACGGGCCGCCGAAGGGAAAGTCGTCGCGATGCCGGGGACCTCTTTTTTTCCGGCTTCTCGAACTAAGAAAGATGAAAAACAGGAGGACCAGAATGAACCAAAACGGCGGAAGGTCGTCGTTAACCAGCCGAGTGGAAGGTTCCGGCTGGACGTCGTCGCCCAAATCAATTTGGTATTCGGCAGCGACATAGGCGGCAATCCGATTAACCGCCGCATAGAAAGCGCCGCCATAGTCACCCTGCGCCAATCTCGGCCGCATTTCCTGCCGAAAAATGTCGCCGACGCGCGCATCATTCAAAAAGCCTTCTACCCCGTAACCGGTTTCAATCCACACTTTTCGTTGATCGACGACGTTGAAAATCAGCACGCCGCGATTTTCGCCCTTACTGCCGATGCCCCATTTTTCATAGACGCGGTTGGCGGCTTCTCGATAATCTTGATCGCCGATCGTCGGAAACGTGGCGACGACAATCGCCACACGCGCTTTGTTCCACACACGAATGCACAGCTCTTCGATGCGTTGCTCATCGGCAGGCGGAATGACGTCCGCAAAATCGTTGACGGCTCCTTTTGGACTCGGGATTTTCCATTCCGCCGCAGCGAGGACGCCGACAAAAACCAATACGAAGGAAATTTTTCGCACGCTTTTCACGCGCATGATACACAGTTCCTCAAGAATTATTCGAAAATACGTTTTATCTGCCGCAAAGGCAAGCTTTTTCATCGATGAAAAGAGATCAGAAGGAATCTCAAAGCTACCACCTGGCAGCATTCGCGGCCTGTACTCTGCGGCACTAAAGCTCCGAGATCTTTTCTGAACTTTGGGTAAAGAGGCTTTTTTGTGGTCTTTTAAAGAGTCTTAATGAGTAAAAAGTCTCGAAAGAAGCTGATTGACTAATCGCGTATATTTTTTTTCAGCAGCTTTTTTTCAAAGAATAACCAGCCGAACCGATGTTTTGTAGAAGGATTTGATTGCTTCTGTCAATAATTGTTTTAACTTTATAATCAATGGTGATTTTTTAAATCGGGCGCATGACGATGGACGCACAAATTTATCCGGCAACGATTAAAGAGAGCGACGCGGTAGCAGCGGTCATCGGTGCGTCTTTTCGTCAATTCGCCGAAAAATACCCCGAGCATACGCGACATTCTTCTGTCTATCCGCTCCTGCCGTCGCCGGAATGGGTGCGCAAAACGATGACCCGCGGCGCCGAATATTTTCTCCTGCGTCAAGAAGAGAGACCAATCGGCTGCGCGGCACTGATCAAGATCAACGCAGAGATTTTGTTTATGGACCGTCTGTCCGTTCTGCCGGAATTCCGTCGCGAAGGGTACGGAAAATACCTCGTCCATCATTGTTTGCAGACGGCGCAAAAGCGCGGAGCCAAGCGCGTTGAAACAGGCGTACCGGCCGATCTGACGGAGTTGGTAGAGTGGTATCGTTCGCTGGGTTTCCGCTTTAAACAGTTGGCCCGATTTAACGAATTACCCTTTACCGTGGCTTTTCTCTATTTTAATCTCAAGGAACTCGAGGCTTCTATCGCAGAAGAAGAAAATCAACTGTCGGCCGGTTACGAATAGGCTGCGGACGCTTTCACTTTGCGGCGCTTCATGTTTAACAGACCCTTTCCCTTGCCACGAAAAATCCTGACGGCAGTCATCCTGATCTTGGTTCCGATCGGCTTTGCGACCAAATACCCGGCTCTTCCTTACGCCGACTGGCTCCGTTCCAGCGCCGGCGATGTCCTTTATCCGATGTTTTGGTACTTTGTCCTGCTCTGGATTTTTCCAAGGCTCAAACCGCTGTCGGCTGCAGCAGCGGTGTTTGCCTTTTCTGCGGCGGTCGAAATGACCCAGATATATGATTGGCCTGTGCTCGTTTTCCTGCGTCGATCTTTTCTCGGCAGAACGTTGGTCGGTACAAGCTTTTCGTGGGACGATATGGGCTATTATTTCATCGGTTGCTTGGCGGGGGTTGCTCTTCACACCGGCCTATACTTTTTTGTGCTTCCATCGGCCGCGGGCAAACCAGAGAGCCATGATGGCGCCTTTGAGTCCGGTGGTGATGGAAATGGCCCACCAGATGCCGACGCTGCCGAGACCGAAGGTATCTGATAACAGGAATGCCAAGGGTATGCGCGCCCACGTAAGCGGAACGGAAATGAGCATTGGAGGGATCGTGTCGCCTGCGCCGCTGAAAGCGCCTTCGTAAACGATTTCAAAGCCGAGAAAGAGCTCGAAAACCGCCACTATGCGAAGATAGAGGGCTCCCTCTCGGATCACCGCCGGATCGTCGATAAAAAAACGGATCAAGCGGCCGCCGTACAAAAAGAAAACGATGCTGACGGCAAGCATAAAGATTGAGACATAAAATAAACCGAGTTTAACGGCTTTGGAGGCGTTTTCCGGCTTGCCTGCGCCGAGATGTTGGCCGACGAGCGTTGCGGCTGCCATGGAAAAACCAACCGCTACATAATAACAGATGCCCTCGATACGATGTCCGACGCCGATTGCCGCCAAAGCATGCGCGCCGTAACCGCTGATGAGGCGAGTCAGCGTCATATAGCTCAGGCTGAAGAGAAGGCTGCTGAGCGCAATCGGCGCGCCGACAACGGCAACTCGACGCATGAGCGTCCAATTGAGTCGCTGCAGGTTCTTGATCCTCAAATGAATCGCTTTGCGTTGGAGAAAAATTAGTGACAATACAAGGGCAACGACATGCGCCAGGACTGTCGCCAAAGCGGCGCCCTGTGCCTCCAGTCGCGGAAACGGCCCGATCCCGAAAATGAGCAGATAGTCCAAAAGACCATTCAATACCAAAGAACCGGCGATGATAATGAGCGGCGTGGTTGTATCGCCCATGCTGCGGAAAGCTGCATCCAAGGTGTAGGACTCGAAAAGAAAGAACAGGCCGAAAAACATCGTCGATAGGTAAGACGAAGCCGCTTCAGCCGCTTTGCCTTCCAGTCCCATGAAAGCGAGCATCGGTTTCTCCGCTGCCAGACAAAGCGCAGACGTGACGAATGAGACAAGGCCGGCGAGGATAAGGGACTGAGCAAAAGCAAGTTCTGCAGTATCTGAATCTTTGGCGCCTATGGCCCGTGAAGCGACGGCTACCAAGCCCTCGCTGATCACCAAAGAAATAGATTGTACAGCCCAGATGACGAAACCGCCGGCGCTGACGCCGGCAAACGCCTCGGCGCCCAATCGGCCGACGAACCAGGCGTCAACGAGGCCGAACAACATAATTAACAGCATCGAACCCGTAGCAGGGACGGCGAGCTTAAAAATCGCGCGAGGGAGCGGCAGATTGGTCACATCAACCGAAGAGCCGGTTCCGAGGAGCGCCGCTCCTTCAGGTTCCGGGTGCCAATCGGGCAAAAGATCGGTCATGCGTTTTTTGTCATTGCTTTCCATAGGCTCGCTAAAAGATTAGGGAAATGTAGGAATTTCTTGGCCTAATCCCTAAAAGAAAACTGTATGGTGTGGATCGATTTGTCGCATCCTGTTCATCCAAGTATGTGCCGCTGGCCCGGTGATCCGTTGACTCAGGCGGAACCTTGGGCTGATCTGCAAACCGACGGTTATTTCCTTCAGGCGTGGCGATTCGGTGAGCACAGCGGTACACACCTTGGAGCGCCGAGGCACTTTTTACAGGAAGGAGCCGACTGCGCCTCCATTCCCGTGCAACATTTGGTGCCCTTGGGTTTACGGCTGGATGTTCGTGCCCAGGTTGGCGACAATGCCGACTATTTGGTTACTCCCGAGGATGCGACAGAGATTTCCGAGCGATTGCGTCACCTCTCCAATCCGGCAGCGGTTTTGGTCTGCACCGGGTGGGATCGGTTTTGGTCCTCTCCTTCACAATACTTGGGTGAAAAAAACGGAGAGCTGCATTTCCCCGGCATCGCATTGGACACCATTGAGTATCTGGCGCAACACTCCTGTGTCGTGGGTGTCGGCATTGATACGCCCGGTATTGACGGCGGACGGAATGAAGACTTTACCGCCGGCAAACGCTGCGCCGAGTTGGGGTGGTATCACATTGAAAATATGACCGGGTTGAGCAGAATTCCGCCGCAATGTCGACTGTTTATCGGATTATTGCCTTTGGTTGGCGGATCCGGTTCACCCAGTCGAGTGCTGGCGTGGGTTGATGAGGCGATGGAATGATAATTGCTCTGAAAATGCAAGAAAATCGCATGAAAATTGGGAAATGACTTGTTTTAATGGATAAAAATCTAGCCCTGCAGGCCGAATCCGCCCGCGCAGCCTATAGGGAGAATGTCCTACGATGATACAACATTTTAGAGGCAAGACAGTTTTTGCGAGCCTGGTACTGGGAGCCTTTCTCCTGCAGCTGATTGCTCCCTTGGCTGCGGCTCAAACGCTTCCCCTTTCAACTCCGGTTACGATCGGCTATTTTCCTGCTAAAGTGGGACGTTACGGCTCGCGCATAACTTTTCGCGTACATGTGACGGACGATGCCGATCTCCGTCAAGTCGCTTTTGTGATATTGGACACCGA
>JAPDPN010000130.1:0-7436 GCA_034506455.1 Candidatus Zhuqueibacterota bacterium
TGAAAAAAAACCTTGGGCTCAAGCCTGATGCCGTCCTTATCGGCATCATTGGCCGCCTGGTGCCGATCAAAAACCATCTCTCCGCACTACGCATTCTGCAGATTTTATTGCAAAAGGATGATCGCTATCATCTGCTCATCGTGGGCGACGGCCCGGAACGGGCTACTTTGGAAGCATATGTCCAAAAGAACGGCCTCGCAGAGCATGTCCATTTCACAGGATGGAGAACGGACATGCTTTCCATATATGCAGGCATCGATCTGCTGCTGCTCACTTCCTTGAATGAAGGGACGCCGGTAACCATTATCGAGGCCATGGCTGCCGGAGTTCCGGTGGCGGCTTCGCGAGTCGGCGGTGTTCCTGATCTGATCAAACACAACGAAACCGGCCTCAGTTTTGCGGTCAACGATGAAAAGGCCGCAGCAGACTGCGTGGAAAAAGCAATATATGACCTGACGCTGCGAATGCGGCTTATCGAACAAGCCCGCCGATTTGTAACCCGAACCTATCATTATAAACGCATGATTCATGAAATGGACGAATTATATAGGCATTTCTTGCAAAAGATAATGTAATTGTATATATTGTCAAAAACCCCATCGGGGGTCATTCTAATCTTCATGGAATGAATAGACACCTAATCCGTGTTGATGAGCCGAATGAATTACCAAAAATGTTCTCAAATGATACTTGCGGCTCTCTACTGAACATCTTCTCCCCGCCGGAAAAGGTAAAAATCAATAATTTGGATTTGGTACGATTATTGAATCGCATAGAGGGAAAAATTACCGTCAACAATTGCCTTTTGCACCTCTAACGATGCAAGGACAATGAATGATACCGTTTTTTGCTCTACTTGTTTCTCTTATTAGCGCGGTTGTGGTGACGCCGGTTTTTCGCCGATTTGCCGTCAAGCATGAGATCATCGCCCGCCAAAATCATCGCACCATCCACAAGGGACAAATCCCAAAATTGGGAGGCGGCGCCGTCATCGTGTCCTTCCTATTGGGCGCTTTGTTTTTCTATATTCTAAAGCCCTCTTTTTGGGCGGCAAAACAGGCTGAAATTGCGAGTCTGGTATTGGGAGCGACAGGGCTGTTCATCCTGGGCGCGTTCGACGATAAAAAGGATTTGAACTGCAATCTCAAGCTGTTTGTCGAGACGGCCTTGGCCCTGCTTGCCGTTCACTTCGGCTGGAGAATGGAAAAGCTTATTCTGCTCGCCGATCGAAGCATCGAACTCGGCTTTTGGAGCTACCCGTTGTCGGTTTTGTGGATCGTCGGTATTACCAATGCTTTCAATATGATCGACGGACTCGACGGCCTGGCCGGCGGCGTAGCAGTGGTGGTGCTCATCTGCTCTTCGGCCATTGCGCTGCTGATGGGCAATACCGTTCTCGTTCCGTTGATGCTGAGTCTTATCGGCGCTATCATCGGTTTCCTGCGTTACAACATGCATCCGGCTTCCATCTTTATGGGCGACTCCGGCAGTCTCTCGATCGGCTTTCTGTTGGCATGCCTCACCCTGGGTGCCGCATCGACCGCCGGCAGCGTTTCCCCGCTTCTTCTCTTTTTGCTGCTCGGCCTGCCGATCGTCGACACTACGCTGGCCATCTTTCGGCGCCTACGGCGCGGCATTCATCCGTTCCATGCCGATCGTGAACACATTCATCACCGGCTCGTGGCTCTCGGCCTGACGCAGCCGGGCGCATCCGCGACCATGATCGGCTTGTCGCTCATCCTCGGCATCATGGCCTTCTTAGCCGCCTATACTTTGTATCTCGGCTTGCACCTGATGAATTGAATCGGAACTTGTCGCGATTCAGAAACGTAAATGCTTCGTCACTTGCCGATCCATTCAAGCAGCGGCTTGCGTAAAAAAATGCGGATTCTGTCATTGCCTCGAATAATATTAATCCTGTTGCTGATTGCTCTCCCCGGGTATGGTGCCGTTTTTTTTCGTATCGTCGAAGAAACACCGTCGCAATCGATCATCGAATGGACCGCCCCGTCCGTTGAATGGAAGACAATAAGCGAAGCAGACGGTCAGTATGTCGTTCCCGTCGTCGGTAATCTGCCCTCGCTCTCTATAGGCGGAGCGTATACCTTGCCGTTTGATGTCTTTACTCTGTCGCTGCCTGGCGACGGTTTTTCCGTTTCCGTTTTGGACTCGGTGTTCAGTGTCTCATCGGTTCCTCAACTAAAAATACCGTATCCTGGTGGAGATCGCTCATCCGAAGATGGGAAGTCGATCTCGGATGATTTCCGGTTCTTCAATTCCGCTTTTCGCATCGAAAGCGCCAAATCGCGCAGTACGTCTCTTCTCAGAATTCAAGTCAATCCAATAACCGTCGATCTCGACCGAAACGTCAGAATTCTGCGCTACGCTCGTTTTGCCGTCGTCAGAGAGCCGTTGCAGACGCTGCGTAAAGCGACGGCTCAATCAAATTTTTCCGGCGCCTTGCCTGCATGCAAGCTCTATCTCGTAGAAGAAGGCGTTTATCGCGTCACCGGCCAAGACCTCGCCGATGCCGGTTTGCCTGTAAATGAAATCGATCCCCGGCTTTTATGCCTTGAAAATCGTGGAGAAAGCGTACCTTTTTACTTTTACGGCGGCGAAGACGGACGATTCGATAGCTCCGACCAGCTCATTTTCTACGGCGAACGGTTGCGCGGCGAAGGGAATGAGTACTATCATGCTTGGAGCGATACGAACGTCTATTGGCTGCGCTGGGATCGCGCCGGCGCAACTTATACTCGCATAGCTTCTTCTGCAGACGGCAAGGATTGCACCGATTTCATGGATACACGCCATTTCGAAAAAGATTTGGCTTACTACAACGGCGACAGCAGCAGCGAGATACAGGAAACCATGGGGGTTGCCGGAGAAGGGTGGGTTTGGGACAGTGCCATCGATCCAGGAGAGGTCTTTTCGACTCTTTTTGACCTGCCCGGCTGCCTTCCTGACGCCGATTCAGCGCGATTGACGTTTCGTTTGCGCGGAGAAACTGGCGACATCTATCCTAATTCGCATCATGTGCGGGTCCGCATCAATCGCCGAATCGTTTTTGACGGATTTTTCGACGACCGGCAGGAACTCATCGGCGGAGCACCGCTACCTAAAGGGCTGCTGAAGGAGCAGGGAAATCAGCTGGAGATCGAATCGCTGCGGGAAAACCCCAATGTCAATTCGCGATTCTATTTTGATTGGTTCGACGTGGCTTATCGCCGCAGCATGACGGCCGAAAACGGTTTTCTGCGGCTGTCCGGCGTCGCGCAGGAAGCGCCGCTGCACTGTTGGGTGCAGGGCTTTTCTTCGAATGACATCTTTGTTTTGGCACCAAGCCGACGTCTATGGATAGAACCCTTTGCCACAGGCCGCCAATGGCCGGCGACATTGGTCGTCGAGTCTGCCGGTCTCGCCGACGGGAATTATTCTCGCTTTTACATCAACGGCAAATTGCTTTACAGCGGTACACGCGGCATTGCCGTGCTCGTCGTCGACCACCGCAGCGGCCAGGTCAAAGCGGCAAAGAGCTTCGACACCTACGGTTCGGCAGCGGAATCCGATTCTTTGGCTGCATTTGTCAACAGTCAACCGGACAGCGCGGTAATTATGGCCGGAGTGTGCGACGACGGTGCAACCAGTTTGCGGCCGCCGGCGATTGCGGCGTTTCAGGCACTCGGCAGCCGACTGATCGCCAATCTGCAGTACCGCGACTCTTGGGCGTTCATTGCGCAAAAGGGAGCAGCAGGCGAGCCCGCCGAACAGCTCGTTGCACAGGGAGCCGGCGGCGTACGCCTGTCCAGATCATGGATCTTTACCGGCGGTGCCGCGCACAGCGCTCGCTTCTCCGTTCCGCCCAATGCCGGCGATACCTTGATCGTTTTTGATCGCACTGCCGCGCGTGCGCCGCTTCGTCTTAAACCCGTGCTGAAGAGCGGCCTTGATAGCTACAGCGGAGCCGATTATTTAATCGTCACCTCTAAAAAGTTCCTCGACCAGGCAGAACGCCTGCGCCGTTATCGTGAAGCGCATAACGGCTTTACCGTTTTCATCGCCGACATCGAAGAGATTTACGATCGTTTCAATTACGGCATTCCCGATGCAGAAGCGCTGCGCAGCTTTCTCAAATTTGCCTACGAAAACGGCCTTCCCCGTCCATCCTTTGCGCTGTTCCTCGGTGACGCCAGTTGGGATCCGAAAAAGAATTTACCCAATTCCAAGTTCAACAACGAGGTTCCCTCCCTCGGCAACCCGGTAAGCGACGTGCTCCTGGGCTGTTTTGACGGCCCAGCAGATATCTTGGCTGAGCTCAGCATCGGCAGGTTGCCGGTCAATGAACCGTTTGAGGCCGAGCAGGTTATCGACAAAATCATCGAATACGAAGCCGCCCCCTCGGCAGCATGGAAAAAGCAATTCCTCTTTATCAGCGGCGGCGCCGATGCGTCTGAACAACGTCAGTTCGAAAGTCAATCCCAGGCTTTGGCCAAAGATTTTGTCGCACCGCAGCCCGTCAGCGGCAGACCTCTCTTTATCAGCAAAAAGGAAGAAAATCCGCAGATCGATTATCGGACCCAGATTCTGGATGCCGTCGATAAAGGCGCGGTTTGGATCAACTTTATCGGTCACGCGGCCAGTCGCACCTGGGAGCTGATGTTCAACACGCCCGACATCGACGATCTCCAAAATAAAGGCCGCTATCCGGTCATTTCCAGCATGACTTGCCACACCGGCCGCTTTGCCGAGCCTTCGCAGCAAAGCTTTTCCGAACACTTTTTGTTAGCGCGCGACAAAGGGGCGGTCGGATTTTGGGGAACCACAGGCTGGGGTTACGCTTACGAAGATTATCTCTACTTGCGCCAACTATACCCCATCTTTGCAAGCGATTCTCTCCGCTATCTGGGCAAAATCTTCAACGAAGCGCAAAAGCGGCTTTGGCAAACCTACGGCTCCTTCGGCCATTTTCGCCACCTGATTCTCCAATACAACCTGCTTGGCGACCCCGCCATGCAGCTGGCGCTGCCGACACTGCCGGATTTGGCGCTCAGTTCTGAAAACGTGTTGATGCAGCCTTTTCCGGCGGGAGAGGCCGATTCGTCGGCAACCGTCAAAGTCATGGTGGAAAACTGGGGCTTGTTCTGCCGCGACAGTTCAACCGTACGTTTTACTTTCCGCCACTTGCCGACCGGCAAAGAGATTACGGCAGCACAACGCATCGGCCCGGTTGCTCTCGCGGAATGGGCAGAGATTCCGCTGCCTCTGCGCGGGCTTGCCGGCGTGGTGGAGGCCGCGGTAACAGTCGACGCCATGAATGAAATACTCGAATCGGACGAACGGAACAATGAGCAAGGGGCCTCTTTTACCATCCTGAGCAGCGACCTGCAGCTGATTGCGCCGCCGCAAAACGCCTGGGTGCCGCTGCAGGGATTGACGCTGAAAGCCCAGGCACCTCAGCGGCAATATAACGAGTCGCTTTCATATACATTTGAAATCGATACGGTACGCACGTTCGACAGTCCGCTGCGCCTCGTTTCACCGCCGATAAGGGCGCATCCGCTGCTGCTGCGATGGACGCCGACCGGACTGCGTCCGGCGCAGCGCTACTTTTGGCGCGTCAAACCCATCCAAACGCAAACTCTCCATGAGCCGTTCATCGCTTCCTTTACGACCCATGAAGCAGAGTCCTTTGGTTGGCTGCATCACGGGGACTTTGACGCAACCTGCCGCTTCGAAGACACCGACAAAAGAGGCAAAGGCGTCTCTCTTGCGGAACGCGAGATTCTGCTTCTCCTGCAGTCGTCGCGTACGGAACAGGTCGGCTATGCGCTGCTCGAAGTCGATCGCCGCAGTGTTTTAACCACAGGAAGAGGTCATAATGTGGCCATCGTCGATCCGATTTCGGGTACGGTCAAGGCCTCGGCTGTTTTTGATACCTACGGCAATCCGCAGGCTCCTCAAAATTTGGCCCAATTTATTCGCTCGGCGCAACCTGGAGATTATGTGCTGGCGGCCGTTTCCGAAGAAGGCGGTTTAAATCTAAACGAAGACGTTTATACTGCTTATGAATCAATCGGCAGCGCCCTTTGCCGGCAGATCGGTTTTCGGTATGCATGGGCGATCATCGGCCGCAAAGGCGCGGCAGTCGGGTCGGCTCCGGAAGGACTGCAGCCGCCGGGCGGTGAGGCTGTAATTTTAAAGGACAGTCTGCTTGTTTTTGCCCAAAAAGGAAGCATCGTTTCTGCCCGCATCGGGCCGGCGAAAGGATGGAAAAGTGCCCTTTTTGAAGGGACAGCGCCGTCGGGTACCGCTATGACCTGCCGAGTCATCGGCCAAGCAATTGACGGCAGCGAAGCGCTCTTATGGGAAGGATCGTTGGGAAACGTGGACCTCGGCTTTATCGATCCGCATGAATATCCTTATTTGGTTTTGTCTGCTGAAATGGCGCTGGGGCAGGGAAAAGAGTCTCCTACGCTGACAAGGTGGGGGATTGTCTATGATCCGCCGGCGGATCTGGCCCTTTCGCCCCATCTTTTCAGCATTTCAGCCGATACGGTCATGGTCGGGTCGACCGTTACCTTTTTCGGCGATCTCTACAACATCGGCCTAAGCGAGTCCGGCTCTACGGTTCTTGAAATCGTACAAAAGAATGGGGAGACGCGCCGGACCGTCAGCGAACTGACTATTCCGGCAATCGGCATTGACCGCTATTTTCCCTTCCGACAGCAATGGGTCGCCGACAAACCGGGACGCATAGATTTTATTTTAACCGTTGATCCGCGCCGCGAGCTCATCGAGTTGACCAAGGGCAACAACCGCCTGACGGTTTCTTTGTTCGTCCTGGCAGATGATAAGCCGCCCCAGATTCAGCTTACGGTCGATGATCGCGAGATCTTTGACGGCGACTGGGTGGCGGCGCAACCAAAGATAAAGGCGCGCATCCTCGACAACAATCCGGAGCCGTTGGCCGATACAACCGCTGTTACGGTGACTCTTGACGGGAAGCGCGTTTCTTTCAAATCCGGAGAGCTTGCTCTGGAAGCAAACGGTAACGGCTGTTGCCTTTTGCATTATTCTCCGACCTTGGCGCCTGGAGAACATCGCCTCGAAATACAAGCCGTGGATGCGGCACGAAATCGTGCTGCCGCAACCTTGCGTTTCGTCGTCGAAGATCAACTGAAAATTCGCAATCTGTTGATCTATCCCAATCCCGTCAGCCGCGACGGCGAAATCAGCTTTGAACTCAGTGAACCGGCGCAAGTGGCGATCAAAATTTTTACTCTGGCCGGCCGATTGATCGGCACGATCGACGCGGGAACCTTGGGCGCCGGTTATCATCGGCTGTATTGGGACGGCCTTGACGCGGACGGCGATCGACCGGCCAACGGCGTTTACATCTTTAAAGCCATAGCCTCCCGTGAAGGCAAGACGACCGA
>JAPDPN010000131.1:0-3190 GCA_034506455.1 Candidatus Zhuqueibacterota bacterium
CGCTATTGCGCATTCAAAACTATCCTACGCCGCGCCGCATCACATTCGGCATTGAGCAGCCTGCCGATGTGCGTGCGCGCATTTTAGAGTGCTTACCCGACGGTCGTTACCGCTTCGCCGTCGACGATTTGCAGATGGTTCCGTCTCTCCCCGGCCGACACACGGTGTACAATGCTCTCGCCGCCGTAGCTGTCGGCCGGATTTTTCAGGTGCCGGATATGCAGATCAAGCAGGCGATCGAGACGGTTGCCGGTGCGGAGCACCGCCTGCAGGTCATTCACCGCTGCGGGCTGACGATCATCGATGACGCTTACAACGCCAATCCCGGCAGCTGCGCCGCTGCGCTGCAGACTTGCGCGGATATGGCGGCTTCGGGTCGGCGCATCGCCGTGCTCGGCGACATGCTCGAATTGGGAAGCTATGCCGAAGCGGAACATCGCAGACTGGCTGACCAAGTCGTGCAGCTCAAGTTGGATGCGCTTTTTTTAGCGGGTGAACTGACGCGCTTTACCTATGCGCGCGCTAAAGAGTTGGGTTACACGTCTGTTTTTCATTTCCCTGCCCGCGAGGGACTGATTGAATCTCTGAAAACTTTTCTCCGCGAAGGGGATGTCGTTTTGATAAAGGGCTCGCGGGCAATGGGAATGGAAAAAATCATTGAAGACCTTTTGGCAGGAGAGCCGCCATGCTCTACTATTGGCTGACCCCTTACAGCAGTGCTTGGATCGGATTTAATCTGTTCCGTTACATCACCTTCCGCAGCGCTTCGGCGGCGGTGTTGGCGCTTTTAATAAGCCTGTTCGTGGGTCCTATGATCATCCGTTGGTTGAAGGCGAAACAGATCGGAGAGGAAATTCGGCCGGAGGGGCCGGCGTCTCATCTCAGCAAAAAAGGCACTCCGTCAATGGGCGGCATGATTATTTTGATCAGCGTCATTGTGCCCACCCTTTTGTTCGCGCGCATCGATTTTACCAACGTCTTTCTCGTTCTCATCGTCACGACGGCTCTTGGGATCGTCGGTTTTGTCGATGACTGGCTCAAGATCGTTAAAAAGTACCCCAAAGGCCTGGTCGGCCGTTACAAGCTCGCAGCGCAGATTACGCTCGGCGTTATTGTCGGCGCGGTGGTCTACTTTTTTCCCGAGATTCCCGCGGCGCGCAGCTCCACCACCCTGCCGTTCTTGAAAAATGCGCAACTCGATTTCGGCATTTTTTATATTCCCATCATCGCTTTCATCATTACCGGTGCGTCCAATTCTTCCAACTTGACTGACGGTTTGGACGGCCTGCTGACCGGCCTGACGGCTATCGCTGCCGCCGCTTTCGGTCTCATCGCCTACGTCACCGGTCATGTTGTCTTTTCCAGATATTTGAACATCATCTATATCCCAAGCGCCGGCGAGCTGGCCGTTTTCTGTGCCGCGCTGTTCGGCGCTTCGCTCGGCTATCTTTGGTTCAACGCTTATCCGGCGCAGGTTTTTATGGGCGATACGGGCAGCCTGGCTCTTGGAGGCGCAATCGGCGTCGTGGCGGTCATGCTCAAAAAAGAACTGCTGCTGATTCTCATCTGCGGCATTTGGGTGATCGAGAGCCTTTCGGTCATCATTCAAGTCGCTTATTTCAAACGAACCGGCAAGCGCGTCTTTCGCATGGCGCCGATTCATCACCACTTTGAACTGATGGGCTGGCCGGAACCCAAAGTGGTGGTGCGGTTTTGGATCATCGGCATTCTGTTGGCTCTGTTGACGTTGACGACCTTTAAAATTCGGTGAGTTATGCGGCCTTTTTCGTCGGCAAATTGGCTCAAGGTTGACCCCCTGCTGCTGTTCAGCGTGCTTTTTCTCGTGGTGATCGGTATCTCTGCCGTTTATTCGGCAAGCTCTTACCGAGCCGATACCATGGTGCAGCGTCGCCTTTTGCGCGAGGCGCAGAAGGCGCAAGAGGAAGGCGATCAAGAGCGCGCTGAAAAGCTCTTGCGACAAGCCAAATCGGTCGACGGCAGCGGCTATTACATCCGCAAACAGATCGGCAAGTTGCTGATCGGCCTTGTGCTCATGGCTGTGGTCGTTGCCGTTCCTTATGAGCGGCTCCTGGCCTGGTCGCCGATTTTCCTGCTGATCTCGATCGCTTTGCTGATCCTGCTCCTCCTGCCTCTGCCGTTTGTCGTCCGCCGCGACGCCGCCGCCAGATGGCTCAACTTTTTCGGCTTTACCTTTCAGCCGTCCGACTTTGCCCGCTATGCGCTGATCCTTTTCCTGGCCAGAATTCTTTATGATGCGCGCGAGTTTCTGAACAACTGGAAGGTCTATTTGACGATCCTCGGCATCATTTTTATTGTCGTCGGTTTGGTGGCGGTGGAAAAGGATCTCGGCACCGCCGCCATGATCACCATGATCGCCTTTACCATGCTGTTCTTTGCCGGAGTGCGGATCGGGTTTCTCTTTTTAACCGGCATGTCCTTTTTTGCCGTTGCTTTGATCTATCTGCAGATCAATCCCTACATGCTCGATCGCATGATCAAGTTTTTGGCGCCGCTGTTCGGCGTCGGCCGTCACGCTTTTCAAATCGAACAATCGCTGATCAGTTTCGCCCTCGGCGGCCCCCTCGGCGTCGGCATCGGCAGTAGTGTACAAAAATATGACTTTCTTCCCGAGGCGCACAAGGATATGATCTTTTCGATCATCGGCGAAGAGATGGGATTCATCGGCGCGGTTTGGCTGTTGGTGCTATTTGCCGTCGTCATCTATCGCGGCATTCACATCGCGGTGACGGCGCCGACCGGCTACGGCAGACTGCTGGCGGGCGGCATTACGGCCTGCATCGCCGTCTATGCCGTCATCAACGCGGCAGTGGCCCTGGCGCTGCTGCCGACCACCGGCGTGCCGATGCCCTTCATCAGTTACGGCGGATCGGCTCTCATCTCGCATCTTATCGGCGTCGGCATCCTGCTGAACCTTTCGACGCGCTCCACGCCGAGCGCTCTGTATGAGGATGAAGCCACGCTGTCCCGGCGCGTGAGAACGATGACTTTTTCCGGCAACTCGCGGACGCGGGGGGTAAGACGATCGCCCTCGATTGTTTTTCGCGGTTAGTTTTTATACGGCAGGCTAATGGTTCAGAAAAATAAAAAGGCTTTTATCTTTGCAGGCGGCGGCACCGGAGGTCACCTTTATCCGGCTCTCGCTTTGGCC
>JAPDPN010000131.1:3290-7424 GCA_034506455.1 Candidatus Zhuqueibacterota bacterium
AGTCATCTGGAGCGCCGGAAAAATCGATTATCCGCGCATTCATGCAGAAGTAAAAGGTGAGCCGCGCGTTAAGGTCTTTGAGTATATCGACGACATGGAAGCCGCCTATCGCGCCGCAGATTTGGCCGTGACGCGCAGCGGCGCGCTGACTATGGCCGAATTGACCGTCTGCGGCATTCCGGCGATTTTGGTGCCCTATCCTTTTGCCGCCGCCGGCCATCAAGAACATAATGCGCGCGCCTTGGAAAGATTGGGAGCAGCCGTAGTCATTCTGCAGCGCGATCTAACCTCCGAGCGGCTGGCAGAAGAAGTGCTCGCCCTGCTGCGCGACCAACGGCGCCGGGAAGAAATGGCAAACGCAGCGCGGAAAGCGGCATTTCCGAACGCAACGCGCGAGATTGTCGATTCAATGTTCGAATTGATTGCCGAGGAGCATAAAGATGAATGAAAAGCTTTATCGCATCGGCCTGCATGCGGTAATCATCACTTCATTGATCCTTTTTGCATTGTTGCTCAATCTTAGAATAATGACTGCGCAGGCTACCCAAGCCGAGCCCGAGGTGCCGAATCGTATGCAGCTGCAGGAAAAAACTGCAGCCGTAAAAACGGCCGAGGATGGGACGGAAGGCTGGATCGATAAACTAGCCGAGCGACTGCCGAATCCATGGGGAAAGCGGCCGATTGCCCTCATCGCGCTTCCGGAGCTGTTTGCCGTCGATGCAGGCGGCCGCGTGCTCGGCCCTGCCGATTCGTTGGGCCTTTGCGATTTGCCGCTGCTCACCGTTCGTCAAGATATGATCGATTGGGACCGAAAGATGTTGATCGATGAGACGGCGCTCGATGCTCTCAAGCTGCTGCGTCTCATCAACGATCGTGAGGAACTGGCGCCGTTGGTCAGCGGCATCAAAGTGCAGCGGGATCAAGTTATTGCCTATATTAATTTAGGAAAAACTTTGCCGGTTATTTTCGGCACCGGCAATTGGGAACAAAAAGTCGAAAATTTGGTGGAATATTATCGTCAACTGGGTGCGGACCATCTCACACGACAGGCGAAATCTCTCGATCTTCGCGTGGAAGGTCGCATTCTTGTCAAACGAAACGGCTGAAAGCCGCAAACAAGCGGGGCAATTATGCAGGAAGCAGAAATCATTACCGGCGTCGACATCGGCACGACCAAGATCGGCTGCTACATTGCCGAGGTTACCGAGGATGAGGTGCGGATCATCGGCGTGGGCACGACCCAATCTGAAGGCCTGAAATACGGCGTCGTCGTCGATGTCGACAAGACCGTCCGGTCGATTCAGACCGCGGTGAAAAAAGCGGAAGACATGGCCGATGTGGATGTGGACGCCGTCTTTGTCGGCATTGCCGGCGATCATATCCGCAGCATCAACGGCCGCGGCGTGGTTGCCATTTCCGGCGAAGACGGCGAAGTGACGCCGGATGACGTGCGGCGCGTCATCGATGCGGCCAAAGCGGTAGCGCTGCCGATCGACCGCGAGATCATCCATATTCTGCCGCAGGAATTCATGGTCGACGACATGAAGGGCATTCGCGATCCGGTCGGCATGAAGGGCGTGCGTTTAGAGGCTGAGGTGCACATCGTCACCGGCGCCATTGCCTCGGCGCAGAACCTGCACCGCTGCATTGAAAAGGCCGGCTATCGCGTCGCCGACATCGTTTTGGAGCCGCTGGCTTCCAGCTACTCGGTGCTCAATGAGGATCAAAAGGAGCTCGGCTGCATTCTGATCGACATCGGCGGCGGCACGAGCGACATCGCCTTGTTTTATGAGGGCTGCATTCGCCACACAGCCGTGGTGGCTCTGGGCGGCCGCAACGTGACCAACGACCTGGCGATCGTCCTGCGCACGCCGATTGACGCCGCCGAACAGCTCAAGATCGAGCACGGTTCAGTTTTGCCGAACAAACGCGATCACGACGAGTTTATCACCGTCAAGGACGTCAACCGCATCTCGGACCGCAAGATCGCCAAGAGCCTGCTGGTCGACATCATTCAGCCGCGCATGACCGAAATCCTGACGCTCTGTTACGAAGAAGTGCGCAAGTCGGACTATATTAACCTCATGACCACCGGACTGGTGCTGACCGGCGGCGGATCGCTGCTGCCCGGCACCTTGGAGCTGGCCGAAGAGATTTTCAACATGCCGGTCAAGCTCGGCATCCCGACCGGTTTTACCGGCATGGTCGGAGAGGCGCAAAATCCGCAGTCGGCCACCGGCGTCGGGTTGATCCTTTACGGCAAAAAGCATCTAAACGAAGTCAGCGGCCATCTGAGCCGCGGCGACAGCGGTGCGTTCGACACCATCAAAAAACGCTTCCGCCGCTGGTTCAGCACCTTGAATACGTTTTGATGCATGCATTGAAGAGCTTGAAAACAACCGCCCGGTAAAGCCGACTTTACGGTATGAATCCCCCGGGCTGAAAAAAAGGAGTGAGCCATGGTATTAGCCATTGATTTTGCCGAAACCTCCAAGCAGCGCGCCAAGCTAAAAGTCGTCGGCGTCGGCGGGGCAGGCGGCAATGCCATCAACCGTATGATCGATGAGGGACTGTCGGGGGTCGAGTTCATCGCCATCAACACCGATGAGCAGGCGCTGGAGAATTGCCTGGCGCCGATCAAAGTGCAGATCGGCACCAAGACAACTCAGGCTTTGGGAGCCGGCGCGGATCCGGACAAGGGCCGCCGCGCCGCGGAAGAAGACCGCACGGCTATTCAAGACGTTCTGGCGGACGCCAACATGGTGTTCATCACCGCCGGTATGGGCGGCGGCACCGGTACGGGAGCTTCACCGATCGTCGCCGAAGTCGCCAAGGATGTCGGGGCACTGGCTGTCGGGATCGTCACCACGCCCTTTCAGTTCGAGGGTCCTAAGCGCATGGAACGCGCCGAAAAGGGCATTGAAGAACTCAAGCGCTGCGTCGATACGCTTATTGTAATCCCGAATCAACGCCTGTTGCAGATCGTGCCGAAAGAGACGCCGCTGAATCAGGGCTTTCGCTACGCCGACGAGATTCTTTTCAGCGCCACCAAAGGCATTTCCGATCTCATCACCATCCCCGGTTTGATTAATCTCGATTTTGCCGACATCTGCACGGTAATGTCCGAAGCCGGCGATTCACTGATGGGCACTTCCGCCGTCACCGGCGAGAATCGCGCCCGCAGAGCCGCAGAATTGGCCATTCGCAGTCCGCTGCTGGAAAACGTCTCCATCAGCGGCGCCCGCGGTCTGCTCGTCAACATTACCGGCGGCCCGGATATGACCCTGCACGATGTCAGCGAAGCGGCGAGCATCATTCAGGAAGAGGCCGGACCGAACGCCAACCTGATTTTGGGCGCAGTGATCGACAACTCGCTCAAGAACGAGATGCGCATCACCGTCATTGCCACCGGACTTTCGGCGCCGCCCAAACGACATCATCATCCGGGGCTGCATTTGCCCAAGCTGGATGAAATTCCGATTCGCGGCGCTGATCCGCGAGAGATCCCGGCTGTCATCCGCATGGGCGAAAAGTCGCTGCCGTCGAGTTTACGTCGATCCTACGGCCTGCAGCCTGACGATAGCCGCTATCGATCTCTTGATGAATCGGAAGACCGAAAGGACGCCTCAGCCGGTTCGGGCAATCGCCGAGTTTTGAATGATGAAGAGATTATTGATTCGCTCGACAAACTCGAGCGCCGTCCGTTGCTCGGCAGCGAACTCGATGAAAAAATTCAAGAAAATTATGAAATACCAACGGTTAGAAGACGTCGCTGGAATACTTTGAATTGAACGGATAAAAGGGGAGCGCAATGACGGCCGTCGCTTTAGGGCCGTCATTGACGAAATTCGGCGGGAATTAGAGAGCCTTAACAACCTTGCCAGCGCGCAGGCATTTGGTGCAGACGTATGCGTATCGCGTGCCCGTGCCGACGACAATGCGCAGCTTTTTCAAATTGGGGAGCCAGCGCGTTTTGGTCAAATTATGGGCATGGCTTACCAAATGTCCTACTTGAGGGCCTTTGCCGCATATATCGCATCGTTTAGCCATTATCCGTCTCCTTGAAAATTTTACAAGCCTTAAAATTTAGCTTTTTTTTAAAAAAGAATCAAGGAATAAAATTAGTTTTTTCAA
>JAPDPN010000132.1:0-2354 GCA_034506455.1 Candidatus Zhuqueibacterota bacterium
TGAACGCAGGACGGCATTTTTCGTCGCCTCGGAGCCGGTGCCGGCAGTCGTCGGAACGGCAATCATCGGCAGCGGCTTTTGCTCGAGCGGCTTGCCCTTACCAATCACTTCGAGGTAATCGAGAGGATCGCCGGGGTTTGTGTACAAGGCTGCGATCGCCTTGGCGGCGTCGACGGCGCTGCCGCCGCCCAGACCGAGCAAAAGATCAGGTCGGATCTCGCGCGCTCTCAGCAGTGCTTCCGTGATCATCGCCGTCGTCGGTTCACCGCGCACGGCATAAAGACCATACTCGATGCGATGAATCTTGAGCTGCTCCAGGATCGGCGCTGCCTCGGCAATGCCGACGCCGTGGATCACCAGAACTCGCCGCCCGTAACCGGCGATCAGCAGCGGCAGGCGTTCTCGACTGCCCGCGCCGAAAAGGATGCGTCCTGAGGTTACAAATTCGAATTGAACGGGCATAGTTGTGTACCTGTTTCCGATTCGCGTTCTGTGTCTTTAAAGGGGTGATAGATCGGACGAGAAACGCTCTTAAAAACGATCATCCGGCGGGAAAAGGTTATTATACTTGACGCTGAAGCGCGGCACGGCCATCATGTCGGCGACTGTATCCCGCCATTCGGCATAGTGCGGCGTCTCTTTGTGGGCGGCAGCTGCGTCCGCAGAACGATACACTTCGACCAAAACAAACTTGCTCGGGTCATCCTGCTGTTGGTAGAAATCGAAGCGCGCAACGCCCGGTTCTTCGACGCTGCAGCCGGCATTTTTTTTCGTCGCCGCGATAAAGGCGTCGATCTGATCCGGCTTTACCTGCACATGTACAAAAACGACCAGCATAATGATCCTCCTCCATTATTGATCTTTTGTCTGTTTGAGACGATCGACGGCAGCCGCGCCGATAATGATGGCGCCGATGAGGATGTTCTGCACATAAGTCGGGATGCCGACGAGGTTGCAGCCGTTGCGCAGGGCGGCCATCATCAGCGCGCCGATGATCGAACCGAGGGCGCTGCCTTCACCGCCGCTGAGCGAACCGCCGCCGATGACCACCGCGGCAATGATGTCGAGCTCCAGCCCGACTGCGGCAGTAGGATCGCCGACAGTCAGGTTGGCAAACTGCATCAAACCGGCCACGCCGGTGAGGCCGCCGCATAGGGTGTAAATCCAAATACGGTTGCGGCGGATGTTGATGCCGCACAATCGAGCCGCCTTCTCATTGGATCCGAGGGCAAAAACATAGCGGCCAAAGACGGTGAAGCGCAACACCAAAAAAACAATGACCGTCAAGGCAATCATGATCCAAACGCCCGGGGCAAAAATCAGCCAGGCCGGCTCGGGATCGACGTTCATCAGTCGGTTGAGAAAAGTCTCCGGCGCCAGCACGGTCTGTTCGCGCGCCAACCATTTGGCCAATCCGCGGGCAATCTGCATAGAACCCAAAGTGACAATGAACGGCACGATGCGCCAAGAAGCGATGATCCAGCCGTTAAAGAGACCGACGGCGGCACCGACGGCTACGGCGGCCAAAGAGGCAGCCCATGCGCCGACGCGGTGAAGCAGGAGAGCGGTAACGATGGTTACCAGCGAAATGATCGACCCGACACTGAGATCGATACCGCCGCCGATAATGACAAAGGTCATGCCCAGTGCGCCGATGCCGATGATGACCGTTTGGGTGATGATGGTCTTTAGGTTATAGACACTGACAAATGCGGCAGGCGCCAAAACGGCAAATAAGAGAAAGACTAAAAAAAGCCCCAGCAAAGGACCCGCGAATTTTGTGTTGTTTGTGGTCGATCCAAATTTTCTCTCGGCAGGCATTAAATGACTCCATTCGCTTTCCGTTTCATCGCACTAAAAAATCAGAATCTGCCGGTTGTGGCCCATCGCATGATTGATTCTTGAGTCCATTGCCCAATCGGCTTTATCGGGCTTAATATCCCTCGAAACATCACGGCCAGCGTGTCGCAAATGCCGATCAATTCCGGCAAATAGGAACTGACCATAATGATTCCGCAACCGCGAGCCGCCATTCTGCCGATCCAGCCGTAAATTTCGGCTTTACTACCGACATCGATGCCGCGCGTCGGTTCGTCCAACAACAGCACTCGACTTTCATCGGCAATGAGCCGGGCCAGCGCAGCTTTTTGCTGATTGCCGCCGGAAAGTGAAGAGACGGGGTCGAGCAGGTGGTTGAAGCGCAGGTTGACCTGTTGTGCACACTCGACAGCCGCAGCCGTTTCGCGCCGCTCGTCGATGCGTCCGGCAACACCGGCAAAGCGCGGCAACGAAGAGTATGTAATGTTGTCGCGTATCGGCTGCCGAAGCGCCAGACCTTCTTCCTTGCGATTCTC
>JAPDPN010000132.1:2454-7252 GCA_034506455.1 Candidatus Zhuqueibacterota bacterium
GCTTCCCGCACATCCTCCCGACGATGGCGTAAAATGCCGAATCGGTGCCTTTCGGCCCCTAAGGTTATGTTTTCTTCGACCGTCAGGTGCGGCGCCAAAGTCAGTTCCTGGTGAATCATGCCGATACCTGCGGCGCGCGCTTCTTTCGGATTGCGCGGCGCATACGGCCGACCGTCCAGCCTCATGGCGCCCGAGTCGGGCAACAGAGCGCCGCAGAGGATGTTCATGAGCGTACTTTTTCCGGCGCCGTTTTCGCCGATCAGCGCATGCACCGTACCCTGCCGTACCGTCAAGTCGACATTCTGCAGGGCAACGACGGCCCCGAATCTCCGGCTGATGCCCCGCATTTCGAGCAGAATGTTCATTTTCCGGCCAACCATTTGTCGATGTCGGGCGAGGTGACGGCTTTTACCACCGGATCGTCGATGTTTTCGGCGGTCACGAACACTACCTGCGTTTCGACGCGCGCCGGCACCTTTTCGCCGCGCAGAACCTTGACCGCCGCTTCAACGCCGCGATACCCGATGCCGAACGGATCCTGCACCACCACGCCGCTGATCTCCCGTACCCGAATCGCCTCGGCAATGGGTTCGGTATAATCGAATCCCACCAACTTGACTTTGCCCGCCTTGCCGACAGTTTTGAGCGCCCGCAACATGCCGAAGGTGGTCGACTCGTTGGGACAAAAGATGCCGTCGACGTCCGTATACCTGTTGAGCAGGTTTTGTCCGGTCTTGAGAGCCAGCTCTATGGTAACACCGGCATATTGATCGGAAGAGAGGATCGTAATTTTCGGCGCGTTTTCCCGCAGCCAGGCTAGAAATCCCTCTTCGCGCTCGTGCGTACTGTTGCTGCCCTCATTGAAGCGCATGAGAATGACTTTGCCGCTGCCGCCGAGCATCTCGACCAACTTTTGCGCCGCAAGCTGCCCGCTTGCATAGTTGTTCGTCGCAATAAAAGAGGCATAACCCTCGCCTTTGAGACCGGAGTCGATAATGACCACCGGAATGTTCCTTTTGAGGGCCGCCTGTACGGGACGAATTAGAGCGGTTTCGTCCAAAGGCGCCAAAACAATGGCGCTCACCCCGCGGCTGATGAAATTCTGCACAATGTTGATCTGCTGTTCGCGATCGCTCTCCTTTTGCGGTCCCTGCCAAATGACCTTGACGCCGTAATCCTGCGCCGCTTTTTCTCCGCCCGCATGCACCGCTTTCCAAAATAGAATGTCCGTTCCTTTGGGAATCAAAGCGATTTCTATCTCACGACGACCGGCGCAAAAACTTGTGAGCATGAATACGCCTAGAATAATGCTAAGAGGAAATAGCTTTCCCATGGCACTCTCCCGAATTGAGCATCGAATAATAAGCAAAATTAAGCGATTGTAAAAGGAGATGCAAGAAAATTTCAGTGAAAAGAGAGCATTAACCGGCTTTGTTCGGAACTTTGCCCGCTGCAAAAGTCCGAACGACCTGTTCTGCAGCGCGACTGATCAACGCCGGTGCTTCAATAATAGCCTCCTGCAGCGTCATAGGTCGATTGCATATGCTAAAGAGAGCGCTCAATCCTTTTGCAAAGAGAGGCAAGGCGTCTCCCGCATAGCCCGCCAGCGCAACGACCGGCGTCCCCTGCGCCGCCGTTCGACGCAGGAGTCCTGAAATGACTTTGCCCATGGCGGTTTGCTCATCGACTTTGCCCTCGCCGGTCAAAACCAGATCGGTCCCTTGCAGATGCTCATCGAATCGATAAGCATCCAATATCAAGTCAATGCCCGGACGAAGCTCGGCATTGAATAAAGCATAAAACGCAGCCCCCAGACCGCCTGCGGCTCCGGCTCCCGGCAAATCGCGGATCGGCTTGGTCGCGGCCTCAAGCACATTCGCTGCCGATGCTGCAGCGGCTTCGAGCTGCTCGACTTCTGCGGGCGAGGCTCCCTTTTGCGGCGCAAAAACCCGCGCCGCGCCGCGCGGACCCAAAAGAGGATTATCCACGTCGCAGGCGGCAATGACTTTTAAACTGTGAATCCTAAAGTCTATATGCGAAAGATCGATGCGGCGAATGCGGGCCAGCTCTTTTCCGCACAAGGGCGGATCAATGAGATGATCCTGATCGTCATAGAACAAGGCACCCAAAGCCTGCGCCATGCCGAGTCCCAAATCGTTGGTGGCCGATCCGCCCAAGCCCACGAGCAACGTCTCCACATCCTCATCCAACGCTTGACGAATCAATTCGCCTAGACCGAATGTCGTGGTGAACAACGGATTGCGTTTTTGGGGCAGCACCAAAGAGAGTCCCGCTGCGGAAGCGGTTTCGATGACCGCCGTACGGCCGTCTTCCAGAATTCCCCAGGCGGCCCGCACCGGTTCTCCCAAGGGTCCAGTGACCGTAGAGACCATTCTGCGGCCGCCGAGCGCCGTCAGCATCGCCTCCACCGTTCCTTCGCCGCCGTCGGCCAACGGCAATGAGACCGTCTCTGCGCCGGGGGCTGCACGCAGAACACCCTCCGTCATTGCCGCACATACCTGAGGTGCAGAAAGCGATTCCTTGAACGAATCCGGTGCTAAAATTATTTTCATCACCCGATCTCAGTTGAAACAAATAAGGCGGTTAAAAAACCGCCTCATTGGTCAAACGGAAATTACTTGTTGAATTTCCGGAAAATGTTTGCGCAGCTCGCGTTCGATGCCCATGCGCAGCGTCATCTGCGACATCGGGCATCCGTGGCAGGCGCCCTGCAGGCGCAACTTGACGATCCCGTCCGCGACCTCGATCAGTTCCACGTTGCCGCCGTCCGCCATCAGCGCCGGTCGAATCGTGTCGAGGACGGTTTCGACTTGCTCAAAAGTAGGGTTCATATGGCTTTCCTTTATGATTGAACAGATTCGTTATTTTCAACCGGTTCGGCAACAGAAGGTTCCTTTTCCCGCACCACATAGCAGCCGGCCGGACACTTTTCCGCCGCGGTGAAAAGGTCCGGGCTTGCAGGATCCTTTATGACCGGCAGGTTTCCTTCCATCACAATGGCGCCGCTCGGAGTGACCTTTGGGGTAACGCAAATTTTGCAGGTATAGCATCCCACACTGCAGACCGATTTGACAGCTTTGAGCTTTTCCTGCGAGACGCAGGCCAGGTAAACTTTTTGGCTGCGGGGAATGAGCGCCATGATGCCCCGGGGACAAGTAACTACGCAGATGTTACAGGCCGTACATTTTTCCTCAATCACCACGGGCAGGCCGTTTTCGCTCATGTACATCGCCCCAAACGGACAGGCGCGCACGCAGGAACCAAGTCCCAGGCAGCCGTAAGAACAGGCTTTGTGCCCGCCGCCGACCAGCGTTGCCGCCGTGCAGTCCTGCGGCCCTTGATAATCGAATTTTTCCAAGGCTTTAGCTTTGCCGCCCCGGCACTGCACCACGGCCACCTTGGGCTCCGACGTCGACGCCTCCACGCCCATGATTGCGGCCAACTTTTTGGCAACTTCCGCGCCGCCTGGTGAACAGCGATCGGGCGGGGTTTCCCCTTTTGCCACCGCCTCTGCATAAGCGGCGCAACCGGGTTTGCCGCAGGCGCCGCAATTGGCTCCCGGCAGGGCAGCCAGTATTTCCTCTACTTTCGGATCGACAAATACGGAAAATTTCTGCGAGGCAAAAGCCAAACCGGCGCCGAATAACAAACCAAGGCCGCCGAGAGCTAAAAGCGAGGTCAAAAACGTCGGATTCATTTTAGTCACTTTCCGTCATATTTTTTTGAAATATAGCGAACATACTCGTCATTTGCAACAAACGGCTTGCTTTCAAGGGAGTTGCGCAATTTTGCCGCGTAAATTCTGCGGATCTTTGAAATTCGGACGCATTTTGTCCAGCCTTTTCATCAACTCTTGCGCCTCCTGCTTGCGCGACAGCCTGATGTACGCCTGGCAGAGGTTGTAGGCCGCTTCAAAGTCATTGGGGGACTCTTGGAGATACTCTTCCAAATGCGTGACGCCCTCCTGAAGGTCGCCGACACCCAGTTCGAGCATGCCGACCCACTTGAGCGTCTGAGGCGACGGATGAATGGCATGCGCCCGACGGAAGAAACGCAAGGCGCCGTTATAATCTTTTTTCTGCAGCAGAACCTGCGCCTGCTTCAGCATGGCGGTATAGGCTAACCGCTGCTTGTCCTCATCACTCAATGGATTAAAGCCGCTCTCCTGCTCGACGTCTTCGCCCAATTTCGCCGCAATTTCAGCCGCCTTGTCTTTCATCTTGAGGCCTTCGTAGACCTTTTTCAAATTGCGCAGGGCTTGTTTGTCATTCGGCGCCGCCTCGACAGCCCGCTCCAGAAAAGACCGTGCATCCTGGAATCTTCCCGCCATAGCCAATAGCGTACCGGTCCATTTGTCGGTGAACGGCGTATGTCCGTAACGGTTGGCAACCTGTAAAACGCGCAAGGCTTCGGGAAGCCGGTTCAAGCGAATGAGGTTCTCGGCAGCTCCCTCGTAGAACTCGAGCTCAAAAGGAATGCTGTAATAGGCGGCCTTGAATTCACGGAACGCTCTGTCATAGTCGCCTTTTTTCTGATAATAGCGGCCCAAATCGGCATGCGCCGCCACCGGCGAATAGTTCGAATCCACCAGAATCCGCAGCGCCAAAGAGTCCTCGATTGTTTTTGGGATCAACTCTTCTAAAGTACGATTCGGCTCGGTTTCCGGCTTGAACGGCCAACCGCCCCGCAAATAGCGAATGCTGTATTCCGCGGCGACCGTGTCGAGCGCCGTCAATCCCCATGTCTGCTCATAGTACGATGAGGGCAGAATGCGCTG
>JAPDPN010000133.1:0-2355 GCA_034506455.1 Candidatus Zhuqueibacterota bacterium
AGCAAAAACCAGCCTGCAAAGATCAGCACGATTTCAATATATTCCATTCCCGCCTCTTTTTTACCTTTGGTTGGATGCTGTGGAATTTGAAAAGTTTCAGAATAGTTGCAGGCTGTCCGGGCGGGCAAATGCCAACTCTTCGGGAAAACTTGCTTTTAAAGTCACCGGTACCATCGGCGGCTCTTTGAACAGGTGATACATGAGTTGAAAAGCATTCAATGTCGCCTGGCCGCGAAAGTGGTTGTTAAAGATGACGATGGTCGGCGCCTTTTCGGCCATGTTACTGATCCGCTCCTCCCACTCTTTCAATTCATCCGCAGAATAGAGATAGTTATAGCGGTCGTCTCTGCCGGCATCCTGTCGAAACCAGTTTGCGCGGTTGCGTCCGTGCAGCCGCACGTAGGCAAAGGGCGCCGTAACCTCGTCGGAGGGCACAATGGACTCGCCGATGACCGGCTGATCGATATTGACAAAGGCAACTCTATTTTGCCGCAGCAGATCATACACCTGCGGCGTCTGCCAGCTGCCGTGGCGGAATTCGACGGCGCACGGGTGAGGCCGAAAAATCGCAAGCAGTTGTTCCAGCCGCGCCAATGATTCCGGTGAGTATTTGAACGACCAGGGAAACTGCAAAAGCACCGCCGCCAATCGCTGCCGTTCGGCTATGGGTTCGAGGCAGCGCATAAACTGCACCGTCTCTACCGAGGTTTCAGCCGACTGGTGAGTAAATCCCTGCCAAGCCTTGATGCAGAATTTAAAGTCGCGGCGTTCGACGGTCTGCAGCCACTTGTGGATCAGGGAAACAGGCGGAATGCGATAGAACGTCATGTTGACTTCGACAACGGGGAAAAAACGCGAAAGGTATTCGAGCTGAGAGAAACTTTTTGGGGGATTAGGCGGATAAAAGACGCCTTCCCAATCAGCGTAACTCCAGCCTGCAGGACCAATGAGCACAGGATGCATAGCGGTTCAACGGGGCAAGCGAAATGTCTCGCTTGCCCCCCTACATGTTATTTTTTCTCAGGCGGTTGGAGGAAAGCTCTAAGCATTTCGATGGGCAGCGGGAAAATGATTGTCGAGTTGTTTTCCGCGGCTATTTCATTCAAGGTCTGCAAATAGCGAAGCTGCAGAGCCTGAGGATGTGTGGCGATAATCTCGGCGGCGTTGGCCAGGGTCTGCGAGGCCTGGTATTCGCCTTCGGCATGGATGATCTTGGCGCGGCGTTCGCGTTCGGCTTCGGCCTGGCGCGCCATCGCCCGCTGCATCTCGGCCGGCAGATCGACGTGCTTGATCTCCACCATGCTCACTTTGATGCCCCACGGATCGGTTTGGGCATCGATGATTTTTTGCAGCTGGTGGTTGATCTTGTCTCGTTCAGCCAACAGATCGTCCAGTTCGGCTTGGCCGAGCACGCTTCTCAGCGTCGTTTGCGCCAACTGCGAAGTGGCAAAGAGGTACTCCTCTACCTGGACAATCGCCTTTTCCGGTTCGATGACGCGGAAATAAAGCACGGCATTGACCTTAACGGAAACGTTGTCCTTGGTGATGATGTCCTGCGGCGGAACATCCATGACGATGGTGCGCAGACTGACCTTGATCATTCGATCGACGAAAGGAATGATGAGAATGAGTCCGGGACCTTTTGCCCCTGCCAGTCGCCCCAATCGAAAGATGACGCCCCGCTCGTATTCCCGCAATACTTTGACGGAGCTCATCAGCAAGAGTATGGCCAAAAAGATAATAACAGTGACCGGTGAAATCATGTTATGCCTCCTGTTGTTCATTGGATTGTGCTGCTTTTTCCACGTTCATCAGCAGCCCTTTAACGGCAAGCACGCGGATCGTCTCGCCTTTGGCGATTTTCTCTCCGCTGTTTGCCTGCCAAATCTCTCCCCAAACCTGCACTTGACCGGTTTTTCCCGGCTCAAGATCCGAAAGCGCAATGCCGGTTGCCCCCACCATGCCTTCCTTGCCCGTGGTGGGCTGCGTCAATCGAGTCTTCAGAGCCATTCCCAAGGCAAAAATGAAAAATGCCGCGGTAAACAGAGCAAAGGTCAGAGCGATTCTCCAATCGACCCGCAGCGAAAAACCAGGCGTTTCCTCGATCAGCATAATGGAGCCGAGAAACATGGCGGTAATTCCTCCGATGGTCAAAATGCCGTAACTGGTCACTTTGATTTCGAGAATGAAAAGGACTAATGCAAAAAGAATCAGCAAAATACCGGCGGTGCTGACCGGCAGGGTCTGCAGCGCCATAAACGCAAGGATGATCGATATGCCGCCGGCCACGCCTGGGATGATGGCGCCCGGATTGGACAATTCGAAAAAGAGACCGTAAATGCCGAGCATTAACAA
>JAPDPN010000133.1:2455-5466 GCA_034506455.1 Candidatus Zhuqueibacterota bacterium
TAAAAAAGTAGGAAAAGCAACGATGAAAAGCAATGCATTTCAAACACGTTCAACTTAACACGCAACGCCCGTTTTATATTCTAGAAACTTTTACTTGACAATTAAGGCGAATTTTGTCAAATTGATTCCGCCTGTGAGCGACAACACGTAAAAGAACCAACACCTATAAATTGGGAACTCAGCTCTGGGTGTGTATTACAAGCCTCATAATCCCGCAAGGGATCTCGTGGAAGTAAAAAACATTCAGGCGGTGCCCACCGTGTCAGAAGGGTTCTTTTGAACCGTCTTCGCGCTCACAGGCTTTTTTATGACCTGTCGTTCTTTTTCGCCTTCCGCAAATCTCTCCGGCGCATCGATTCTTAAACTCAGCGTAGCCTCTTTGTAAACTCATCAATAAATATTCAGTCGATCCAAGCTTCGGTATTGTACCGCTTCGCTGACGTGATAAGGCAGAATGCGGTCTGAGCCGTCCAGATCCGCAATGGTCCGTGCGACTTTGAGGATGCGGTCGTAGGCGCGTGCGGAAAGTCCCAACTTGGTGATGGCTGCCTTTAGCAGGTCCTGTCCTTGGTCGTCCAACTGACAATAGCGTCGAATCTCCTTGGAATCCATTCGGGCGTTGCAGTACAGATGAGGATGGTCGGCAAAACGCTTTTGCTGGATTTGCCGCGCTTTTTCCACGCGCGCGCGAATGACCTCGGAGGACTCGCCGACCGCAGTGCTGCTCAACTCGCGGTAGCGTACGGCAGGCACTTCGATGTGGATGTCGATGCGGTCGAGCAGCGGTCCGGAGATACGCGACAGGTAGCGCTGGACTTGTGGCGGCGAGCAGGTGCATTCTTTGGTCGGATCGCTATAATAGCCGCAGGGACAGGGATTCATGGCGGCGGCCAGCATAAACTCGGCCGGATAGGTGAGAGAAAGCATGGCGCGCGAAATGGTCACGACCCCGTCTTCGAGGGGTTGGCGCAGGACTTCGAGCACGTTCTTTTTGAACTCGGGCAGCTCGTCGAGAAACAGCACACCGTGATGCGCCAGACTGACCTCTCCGGGACGCGGTACGGTGCCGCCGCCGATCAGACCGGCATCGCTGATGGTGTGATGGGGAGAGCGAAACGGGCGTGTGGCAATCAGCGCTTCCTTTTCCGGCAGCAGGCCGGCCACGGAATGAATTTTGGTGGTCTCCAACGCTTCGTTTAGCGTCATGTCCGGCAAAATCGTGGGCAGACGCTTGGCGAGCATGGTTTTGCCTGAGCCAGGCGGTCCGATCATGATGATGTTGTGACCGCCGGCCGCAGCAACCTCCAACGCCCGCTTGGCCTGTTCCTGCCCCTTGACATCCTGAAAATCCAAGTGATAAATCCGCTTGCGCGAAAACACGGCCTGTAAATCGACGGTAAACGGCTCCCGCGGTTCGCCGTTGAGAAAGGCAACGGCATCGAGCAATGAGCGCGCCGGAATGATTTCGACTTCACGCACCATTGCTCCTTCGGCGGCGTTTTCTTCCGGAACGACGATGCCTTTGACTTTTTGGCGCGCCAGTTCCGCAGCGATGGGGAGAACGCCTTTGACCGGCCGAAGGAGGCCGTCGAGGCTTAGTTCGCCCACCAGGACATAGTCGCCAAGTCGACTTTTGTCGATCTGGCCGCTTGCAGCCAAAATGCCGACGGCGATCGGCAGATCGAAGGCGGCTCCCTCTTTGCGGATGTCGGCCGGCGCCAGGTTGATGGTGATCTTTTTGATCGGAAATCGAAAACCGGAATTCTTTACCGCCGCCTGCACGCGGTGATTCGATTCGCGGACCGCCCCCTCCGGTAGGCCGACGGTAAAAAATTTCGGCTGTTGACTTTCGAGATGCGCTTCGACTTTGACGATATAGGCATCGATGCCGAGGACAGCGGCGCTGAGAACTTGAGCAAACATGTTCCCCCTCTTTTAAATCATTAAGGTTTTTGAGAATACTCTTTTGATTTGATAAAGACCAAAATGATCGATTGAATAACGGTAGCGGACATTAAGACAAGCGCGGCGAGCAGAAAATAAAAGCTGATTCGCGGCGACCAGAGATGAATGACCAGAGCGGCGGCCAAAAGGACGACGTATTCGGCGCGAAAGGCAAAGCGCCAAATAACGTGTTCGGTAGGATCCGGCACAGCCCCGCGATGATTGGCATAGGCGACGATAAAAGGCGGCATGAGCGTTGTAAACAAAAGCGCGAACAAAAGCATGTGCAGCAGTTCGGGTCGCACCGAGTAAGGAAGGAAGAAAAAGCAGGAGATCATCAGGGCATCGACAAATCGGTCGACGGTTCCATCCCAAAAGGCACCCAGCGGCGTGCTTTGTCCGGTCACCCGCGCCACTTTGCCGTCGATAAAATCGCAGAGCGTGCTAAGGACAAAAAGCAGCAGTCCAAGCAAAATCCTTTGCCGATAGACCGCGCCGACAGCGGCACCGGCGAGCAGGAGAGAGATCGTCGTCCATGTATTCGGAGAAAAGAATTTGAACGTATTGCCGATCCCTCGTCGAAGCCATTCGGCGTCAAAGACATCCTTGATCATAATCCCACCGTTCTAATTCGGTAAAAGTTGGTTTCATCAATCTATCGGCAATTCAATCACTTTTACAGCTAATCGAAAAAAAGATCGGACTTTTGCGATGCCATACGCCTTATGAAAACGCCCTTTTTACATGTGCTTCTATGGCATAATAATGTTTCGCTTACATCCTCAACCCCTAATCACATTTATGATACGCCATGGCAATTACTGGTTTTCCTGCTTTTGGGCGCCGGCTCTCAGGCTCCTCAGGCTTTTCCGTAGGCTTCGGCGCCGCGGGGAGAAAACGGCGGATATGAAAAAAATGATCGTTGCGGTCATGACAATAGTCGCCCCCGAAGCCGTATTGATTTGCGAGGAAATCAAAAGGCCGATCCAAGCCGAAGAGACGCCGAAGATGACGGCCAGAATCATCATCCGTTTGAAATCGTCCACCAGCTGATGGGCCGCAGCCGC
>JAPDPN010000133.1:5566-7141 GCA_034506455.1 Candidatus Zhuqueibacterota bacterium
ACATCGCAGCCGTACATGCCGTCAAAGGTTTCCTGTGAGAGCACCTCCTCAGGCAGGCCGTGAGCCACCAGTCTGCGGTTGAGGCAGGCCACGGCGCTGACGTGACGCGACACGACGCTGATGTCGTGCGAAACCAGCATGATGGTCAGGTTCATCTTTTGATGCGTGCTGTGCAGCCATTCGTAAAAGCTTTCCGCGGCATTGACGTCCAAAGCGGCCGTCGGTTCATCCATCAGAAGCAGCTCCGGCTCGACGGCCAGGGCGCGGGCAATCAGAACGCGTTGTCTCTGCCCGCCGGAAAGTCGCCCAATCTGCCGTTCGGCCAAATCAGCTATTTCGACCAGCTCTAGAGCACGGTCGACGGCTTTCCAATCCTCCGGCTGCGGTCTTTTGCCCAAGCCTATCTTACGGCTGCGACCAAGCAGGACCGCTTCGCGGACGCGAATGGGAAAAGTAAAATCCAATTTTGCATGCTGGGGGACGTATCCGATACGATCGCGCAGATCATTCAATTCATCGGGCGGCCTGCCGAATACGCGTATTTCACCGGAAAACGGCGGAACAAGTCCTAAAATAGCCCGCAAAAGCGTCGTCTTGCCGGAGCCGTTGGGGCCGAAAATTCCCCAAAATTCGCCGCGATGCAGAGAAAAAGTGATGTCTTCGAGGACAATTTTGTCTTCGTAAGCCACATATAAATTTCGTGTCTCAACGATAACCTCGTTCATCGGTCGGGTCCCATGGCTGTTTCCATTTGTGCGACATTATAGCGAATGAGCGAAGGATAAGAGTTGATCTGCGGGGACGATCCCAAAGGATCGAGCGTAATCACTCGGGCGCCCGTTTCGTCTGCAATCACTTGAGCGACGGCAGAGGGAAACTGCGCCTCGGCGAACATGGCCTTGGCGCGAATTTCGCCGATGATGCGGATCAGTTCGGCAATTTCTTGGGGACTCTGCTCTTGTCCCGGACGCTTTTCGATGACCGCTGCCTGCTCCAGACCGTAACGCGCAGCAAAATAGACCCATGAAGGATGAAAGCAGACGAATCGACGCTGCGGCCATTTTTCGATTCGACTGCGGATTTCATCATCCAGCGCCTTTAGTTCCTGCTGAAAAGAAGCCAGGTTAGCTTCGTAGAGAGCTCTATTGCTGCCGTCGAGCCGAATCAGCGCCTCGGCGATGCGCTGCGCCTGCCGGCCGGCATAAACAGGGTCCAGCCATACATGCGGGTTCCCTGCCGGATGGTTGTGTGTATGCCCTTCCTCTTCCTCGTCTATGCGGATATCCAATCCTTCACTCGCCACTACGACCGGCTTGTTACCCAAAACACCGCGGACATTCTCCAGCCAATACTCCAAGCCGATGCCGTTGACCACCAGCAGATCGGCGCGACTCAGCTTTTGCATCAATGCCGGGTTCAATTCAAAGGTGTGCGGATTGGCACCGGGCGGAACGACGGTAAAAACCTCGACGTGATCGCCGCCGATCGCCTGCGTTATAAAAGCGAGAGGTTGGATGCTTACCCCTACCATCAATTTGCTGCTGGTTTGCGGACGCCCGCACCCTAATAGAAACG
>JAPDPN010000134.1:0-4438 GCA_034506455.1 Candidatus Zhuqueibacterota bacterium
ACCAGCCGGACAGTCTCTTCCACAGCAGCCGACAGGTCGCCCTCACCGCTAAAAATTCGGTCGGCAAAAACGCGCGAGGTCTCGACGAACTGCAGGTACATGGGACGCACGGTGCACAAATATTGATTGACGATCGATTCGACGCTTCGGCCGCGCTCGATTAAATCGCGCTGCAGCCGTCGAATGAAGCAGAGGTCGAGGGGCGTATCGATGAAAATGCGCAGATCGAACAGCTCCCGACACGCCGCCACGCTGAAAATCAAGATGCCGTCCACAATGACGGCCCGCGTCGGTTTCAGCAGCCCTGTCTCACGTCGCCGCGTATGTCGGCTGAAATCATAGCGTGGATGCTCGATGGCTTCGCCCGCTTTAAGCCGTTTGAGTTGTTCGATCAAGAGTTCGAAATCAACGGCCTGCGGGTGATCATAGTTTACTAGCTGCCGATCGGCAAAAGGAATGTGCGACTGATCGCGATAATAGTCATCCTGCGACAACACACCGGTCTCCTCGGCTCCCAGTTTTTCGCGCAGAGCCTGGGTAAAATAACTTTTTCCGGCGCCCGAAGCGCCGGCCACGCCGATCAGAACCGGTCGAATTCTATTTCCCGTCATGATTGATAACCCCTTGATCGAAAGCCAACGGCAGCAGCTCTGCCGCCGATAAGCTTTTGACGGTCCCGTCGCCCGAAATCATGAGCACCGTGGCGTTTGGAGCAAAATCCCACAAAACTTGTCGGCATGCGCCGCAAGGCGGACAGACTTGCTTCGAATCGGCGGCGACGGCGACGGCGAGAAAGGAGCGTTCTCCTGCCGCCAGTGCCTTGAACAAGGCAAGCCGCTCGGCGCAGATCGTCAGACCCAGCGAACTCGACTCGATGTTGCAGCCGTCATAGATGCGCCCCGAACTGGTCAGCACGGCAGCGCCGACGCTAAAATGCGAATAAGGGGCGAGGGCTTTGGCCTTGGCCGCCAAGGCTGCCTCGACAAGAGCATTGAATTCCATTTTTTTCCCATGCCAAAAAAAAGTCCGAAGCCTGAGAACAGACTTCGGACGATAATTTGATACATCTGAAGCGAATATTCTTAGAAGGGCAAATCATCGGCCTCATCGATCGGAGGTTCGGGCGGAATCGTCTTTTCACCTTTTGATCCCGCTTCGACATTGTTCCCTTCACCGCGGGCATCGAGGAATTGAATTTGATCGGCAATAATCTCAGTGGTAAAATGCTTGACGCCGTCTTTATCTTCCCAAGAACGCGTCGCCAGCTTTCCCTCGACAAAAATGCGGCTTCCCTTTTTAAGAAATTTGCCCGCGGTTTCCGCCTGCTGCCGCCACAAGACGACGCGATGCCATTCAGTGTTTTCGACCAAATTGCCGTCCTGGCCGCGATAGCTGGTATTGGTGGCGACGCTCAACGTCACCGTTGCAGCACCGGACGGCGTGTATCTAACATCCGGATCCTGCCCCAACCGGCCTATCAAGAGGACTTTGTTGACGGTTCCCTTGCTGTCGTAAGCCATGTGTTCCCCCTTTTTAAAAGTTCATATAAAGTAAACCTTGGTTATCGTCAAAGGCATCATAAGAATATTTTGCCTGAATATCAAGCATTTTTTAGCTCCTAAATTGTATCCAATACGGTTCGGATTTCCAATGCGGAAACAGCCCCCTGCCGTACGATCCGCACCGGCGATCTCGTAACGTCGACAACCGTGGAGGGGATACGGGACGGTGTAAGCCCGCCGTCGATAATGAGATCCAACTGATTACCGAAAGCGGCAGCCACCTCTTCGGCGGTCGTTGCCGGTGGTTCGCCCGAAGGATTGGCGCTGGTGGAAATGAGCGGAAAACCGGTTTGCCGAATGAGCGAAAGACAGATTCTTGAATCGGGTATGCGAACGGCAATTGTGTTATTCCCGGAGCGAAAAACGGAAGCCACCTTTTCCACTGCGTGAAAAATGAGCGTCAAAGGGCCGGGCCAAAAATTGTCGATCAGCTTTTCCGCTGCCGGCGGAATTTCCTTGACCAGCTCGCGCACCTGCAAAATATCGCCGGCGATGACGATCATGGCCTTGCTCCGATCTCGGCCCTTCAGATCATAGATGCGATCTACGGCGGCGGCATTCAAAGCATTGCAGCCGATTCCATAGACAGTCTCCGTCGGATAACCGATAATGCCGCCCTCTATCAGCACTTTGGCGGCTTGGCGGATCAAATGAGGTTCCGGTTTGCGCGGATTGATGTGAATAATATTTTCCATATAATCGACTCGGTTATTGATCATGAAACTGCATGCGATAAAGTTCCTGGTAAAGCGGTGAGCGCTTCAGCAATTCGTGATGCTTGCCGACGTCCGCGATCCTCCCGTCTTCCATCACCACGATTTTGTCGGCATGAATGACGGTCGACAGCCGATGAGCGATCGCCAAAACGGTACGGTTCTTCATCAAGTTGTCGATGGCCGCCTGCACCAGCTTTTCCGATTGGGTATCCAGCGAAGAGGTCGCTTCGTCGAGAATAAGGATTGGCGTATTTTTCAAAATAGCTCGGGCAATGGAAATGCGCTGCTTTTGACCGCCGGACAGAGTTACGCCGCGCTCGCCGATCAACGTATCGAGCCCCTGTTCCATTTTGCTGATAAATTCCCAGGCGTTGGCAGCCTTGGCCGCCGCAATGACCTCTTCCTCCGTATACTCACTCAAGCCGTAACCGATGTTGTACCGTACTGTGTCGTTGAACAGCAGTGTTTCCTGACTGACGATGCCGATGTGGTCGCGCAGCGAAGTAAGATCGTATTCCCGAACATCCCGACCATCGATTTTGAGCGATCCCGCCGTAACGTCGTAAAAGCGCGGAATCAGGTCGGCCAGCGTGGATTTTCCGACACCGCTGTGTCCGACTAACGCCACCATTTCGCCCTTGCGGATCGTCAGATTGATATCCTTAAGCACCGGTGTTTGGCCGTTGTAGCTGAACCAAACGTGCTCAAAGACAATATCCCGTTCGAAGGAACCTAACGGCACAGCTTGAGGGGCATTGTAAGGTTCCGTCGGCTGGTCGAGAAAGTTGAAAATCCGCTCGGCGGCCGCCAGGCCGGTCTGCAGCACGTTGTTCAAACCGGAAAGCTCTTTAAGCGGCTGAAAAATCATGAAAAGGAAGACCAGGAAACGGATAAAATCTTCGGCATTCAGTCCCTCGCCCCTGTAGACCATCGTGCCGCCGTACCAGAGCAAGGCTGTGAAAATCAATACGCCGATCGTTTCGTTTAGAGGGCCGGTCAAGGCATCCAGCTTTTTGGCGCGCAACGATTTGGCGAAATAGTCCTGATTGGTGCGGGCAAACTTGGCGATCTCGCGCAGTTCCGCCGTAAAAGACTTGACCACACGAATGGAAGAAACGCTTTCCTGAAAAGCGGTGACGACCATGGAAATTTGCTCATAGACGCGTCTGCTCTTGCGCCGCATCGACTGGCCGATCTTGACCAACAGATAACCGCTGAGCGGCAAAAGCAGAAAAGTCGCAACCGTCAACTTCCAACTGATCATCAGCAAAACGACGAGGTAGGAGAGGATCTGCATCGGCGCCAAAAAGATTTTGACAAAGCTGCTGTCCAGCACCATCTGAATGCCGCTGACGTCGTTGAAAACGATCGAAGTCAATGAGGCCGTGTGCCGTTTGTGGAAAAACGACAGCGGCAGCCGCATAATCTTTTCCTGCAGCTGATTGCGCAGCTGGGTGACAATTTTCAGCTGCGCATAAAAGAAAAGCAGCTTGTGAAGATATTGGGAAATGTTCTTTAGGAAAAACGAGACAAAAATGACGATGCAGACCAACTTTAAAGTCTGATAGCGATCCTCCTTGATCAGCAGATGGCTGACTTTGTTTTTTATTTTTACGTAAAACCTTTGTCCCGAAAGCTGGTTCGAAATCCATTGTTGCCGATCCTGCTTTTCTGAACCGTCTTTTTGCACGCTTTCACGGCCTGCATTGAACAGCTCGCGGACAAAATCAGCCGAAACCCACACCGATATGCCGTTAAATAAAACAAACGTAAAGGTAAAAAAGAACCCGAGGGCGACCGGTCGCCAGTGCGGCTTGATATATTTAATGACGCGAAAGTAAAGCTTCATATCCGAACTTTCGAAAAATGTAGGGCGGTTGCATATTTCATCGCGAATCGATATATTGGAGTCGAAATATAAAAAGAAAAAAATTATCTACATAATTGAATTTAATCTCGGCAGCCATGAACATTCTCTTTTTAACTCATCAAGGCGGGACTGCAGGCTCTACTTATTCCATCGCCTATTTGGCCCGCGGATTGGCCGAAAGAGGACATCGCGTCGTCGTCGGCTGCCGTCGAGATGTTCTGCTTTATGAGCTGTTGCTGAATAGTCCGGTGATTCTGTGCCCAATGACCTTCAACGGCCGCTTTGATTTT
>JAPDPN010000134.1:4538-7044 GCA_034506455.1 Candidatus Zhuqueibacterota bacterium
TATCCGTTATTCGACATCAAAGTGCTGCCTTCAGAGACGGAAGGTCTCTCCCAAGCGCTGCTTGAGGCCATGGCTCTCGGCGTACCGGTTATTGCCGCAGATGCTGCCGGAAATCCTGATCTGATTCGTGACGGTGAAAACGGCCTGTTGTACAAGGCGGGAGATTCGCGGCATTTGGCGCAGCAGATCGAACGCCTTCTGCACGATCAAGCGCTGTACCGAACTCTCCAGGAAAACGGCCGCAAAACCGCATTGGATGATTTCAGTATAGAGCGAACCATAGAGCGTTATGAAGAAGCTTTTACCGAAATCATTAGGAAACGTCATGAAAAATCATAAAGAAATACGCTCCATCGTCATCGTTCAGACCGCATTTTTAGGCGACGTAATCCTTACCACGCCGCTCATTCGTGCGGCACAGGAACTCTTCCCTCTTGCCGATGTCGATGTCGTCGCCATCCCGCAGACCGCCGATATTCTCAGAAACAATCCGTTTATTAGAACTCTATACACTTTTGACAAGCGGGCGGACAAACGCAAAGCCTTCATGCGCGCCGTGCAGTGGCTGCGGAAACAGAAATACGACCTCGGCTTTGCTCCCCATCGCTCGATGACCACCGCGCAGCTTTTGCTGCTCGGCAAAGTCGAACGGCGCATCGGGTTTGCCGGAAATGCCGCTTCCTGGTTGTATACCGATCGCATCTATTTCGACGTCGAAAAGCCGCAGGTCAAGCGCTATCTTGATCTGTTAAAGCCGCTTACGTCGCGCAACTTTTCGCATCAAACCGAAGTGTTTTTTGATGCGGCGGTAAAAAGCAAAGTCAACGCCATGCTGGAGCTCTACCGCACTCCCTACAAGATCGCCGTGGCGCCGGGTTCCGTGTGGCCCACCAAGCGCTGGCCTGCAGAAAAGTACGTCGAGCTGCTGCGTCGGCTCGAACGCCATCCGATCACCTTTATTTTTATCGGCAGCGCGGAAGAGCGCGATTATTGTCAAAAGATCATCAATCTGTCAGGCGTGGGCAATGCCGTCAATTTGGCCGGATCCTGCAGCCTTACAGAGGCGGCGGCCGCGATTGCAAGCTGCGATCTCTTGATCGCCAACGACAACGGCGCCATGCACATGGCCAACGCCGTAAAGACCGACGTCTTTGCCTTTTTCGGCCCGACGGTGCCCCGCTTCGGCTTTGCTCCGTTCCGCGAAAACGACCGCATTTTTCAAGTCGATCTCGACTGCAGGCCGTGCAGCACTCACGGGGGAAAGTCCTGCCCCAAAGGCCATTTCAAATGCATGCGCGACATCCGACCAATCGACGTCGTGCGCGCCGTCGAGTACCAGTTGGAGCTCGACGCCTAATTGGCCGTCAGTAGAGTTGGTTGGGCCGTTCGGTCATCTCCCAAAGCATCAAATATTTGACATAAGCGGCAAAGGCCGAGTTGACGGCAAGCACCAGTCCGCGACGTCCGTCGAGAATTCCGAGCCGCACCAAATAGATGCGCATAAATTCGAGCGCCCCCCGTAGAACAGCCTTTCCGACACCCGACCTTTTCCCTTGCGCCGCCTTTTCTTCTGCCCCCAAGCGGGCATAACGCTCAATTTTTTGCAGGTGTGAAGAGACGGTGGGAAAGGTATAATGCAGCAGCGGTGCCTGAATCACGCCGACCCTTCCCTGGACTTCTACGCCCTCATGAACAACCTTGTCATTGTAACGGCCGAACCGTCGATTGAAAAATCGCAGCGGATAGTCCTTTCTCCAACCGGAGAAACGCACCAATTTGCCGAGGTAGAATGACCTTCGACGAATACGATAGCCTTCGGCCGTTGGTGCAGAGGCGAGCTCCTGCAGGCGAAGCCGCAGTTCAGGCGTTGCCTCTTCGTCTGCATCGATGGAGAAAATCCAGTCGTTCTTTGCTTCCTCCACACCGCGCTGTTTGGCTCTTCCGTATCCCTGCCACTCTATCGATACGATGCGGCAGCCGTGCCGGAGACAAATGTCGAGCGTGGCATCCGTAGAGCCGGAATCAACAACTATGATTTCATCGGCCCAATTGACCGAACAAAGGCAGCGCTCGATGTTCCGTTCCTCGTTCAAGGTAATGATAACAACAGATATTTTGCTCATTTGCAAACCTCGCCGCTTGCAGTTTTTTCAAAGCCGATCTATTTAAGACGAAGCAGAGTTACGGAATCCTCTCCGTTCGTTCGGTCGAAACCAAATTGACAGCGGTAGATTCCCTGTCCATGGATTTCTTTGAGGCGCCGGCGATAATAGTCCAGGTTGACCCGCTTTTCTCCCTCTCGGTATGGCGGATGATAGAGATGCAGCGGAAACTCTTTAACGAACGGATTGTAGCCGATTACACCCGCTTCGTGCAGGCGATGGCCGAGATCGTCGTCTTCGTTACCCCATCCGATATACTGCTCGTCAAAGCCGTTGACGCGGATATAGTCTTCGCGGTTGATCAACACCAGACCGCCGCGCAGCTTGGGGCCGATACGGCTGAG
>JAPDPN010000135.1:0-3974 GCA_034506455.1 Candidatus Zhuqueibacterota bacterium
GTATGATCGACGATCTCGATCCCGTCCTGATCATCCAAAAAATTCAACACCTGCGCCATGGCCTGATCGAGAAACCGCTTTTCGTTCGCCACCATGGCGACGCCGATCACCGACCGCTGGAGCAGATCGTTATAGTCGATCTCGGCCACCGAAACGTTGAACTTGTTCTGCAGCCTTTGCTTCAAGCTGCCGATGACCATACGTTTCCGCTTGAGCGAATCGCTGTCCGGAATCAAAAATTCGACTTGCAGGGCTCCGATCAGCATTACAGGGTCCGTTTCTCCTCAACCACTTCGTAAGCTTCGATGATATCGCCGACTTTGATGTCGCTGAATTTGTCGATACAGAGACCGCACTCGAAACCGGCCTGAACCTCGCGCACATCGTCCTTGAACCGCTTCAGCGAAGCGATGGAGCCCTCATGCAGCAGTCGATCATCACGGTAAAGCCGAACTTTGTTGTTTCGGGCAATTTTACCGGAGGCCACATAGCAGCCGGCAACGGTGCCGATTTTTGGCACCTTGAACGTCTGCCGTACTTCGAGGGTTCCAACGATGCGCTCGGAAATTGTGGGCGACAAAAAGCCCTCCAACGCCGCCTTGACCTCGTTGATAATGTCGTAAATGATGGTATAAGTGCGGATATCGACGTTCTCCCGTTCCGCCAGCTGTCGGGCTTTGAGGGTCGGACGAACGTTAAAGCCAATGATGATGGCGTCGGAGGCGGAAGCCAACAAGACGTCCGATTCGGTAATGGCCCCCACCCCTTTGTGAATCGTGTCGACCGCCACCTCTTCAGTCGCTAATTTCTGCAGCGAATCAAAGATCGCTTCCATCGAGCCGTCGACGTCCGTTTTAAGAATAACTTTGAGCTGTTTGAGCTGACCCTTTTGTATCTGTTGCGAAATCTCGGTAAGAGTACGCGGCCTTTTGGTCATGCGCTCCAATTCACGCTTAAGCTGTTGCCGCTTTTCGCTGATTTCCTTGGTGTCGCGCTCGCTCTTGAGTACGACCAGTTTGTCGCCGGGCTGCGGGCGACCGTCGAATCCGAATACCTTGACCGGTCGCGACGGTCCGGCCTCCTTGACACGGCGATCGCGTTCGTCCGTCATGTAACGTACCTTGCCGCTCTGATCGCCGGCAATGAACGGGTCGCCTACGCGCAGCGTGCCGTTCTGCACCAATACGGTCGCCGAAATACCCTTGCCTTTATCGAAATGCGATTCGATGATGACGCCCCGCGCGCGGCGGTTCGGATTGGCTTTCAGCTCCAGTATGTCGGCTTCGAGCAGGATTTTCTCCAACAGCTTGTCGACATTCAATCCGGTTTTGGCTGAGATCTCGACGCTTTGATATTTGCCGCCCCACTCTTCCACCAACACGCCGTGTTCCGCCAACTGTTTGCGGATCAGATCGGGGTTGGCATTCGGTTTGTCGATCTTGTTGATGGCGACGATGATGGGTACGTTGGCGGCTTTGGCATGACTGATGGCCTCGACGGTCTGCGGCATAACGCTGTCGTCTGCGGCAACCACCAAAACTACGATATCCGTAGCCTGAGCGCCGCGCGCGCGCATGGCGGTAAACGCTTCGTGACCAGGCGTATCTAAAAAGGTAATTTCCCGTCCGTCGACCGTCACTTCATACGCGCCGATATGCTGGGTAATGCCGCCCGCCTCGCCGGCAATGATGTTGCTCTCGCGGATACGATCCAATAGCGAGGTCTTGCCGTGATCGACGTGGCCCATGATGGTAACCACCGGCGGCCGCGGCACCAACTGCGCGGGATCATCCTCTTCTTCCTCTTCGATCAGCTCTTCGTCCGGCGCCACCATCTCGACTTGGAAGCCGAAATCCTCGGCCAAAAGGGTCACGGCATCAATATCCAATCTCTGGTTGATGGTCACCATCATGCCCAAGTCCATGCACCTGCGAATAACCTCCTTGACCTCCACACCCATCAGTTTGGCCATTTCGGCCGGCGACATGGACGAGCTGACGCGAATAAAGCGCGCCTCTTCATGTTGCTCCTCCTCTTCTTCCTCCTCGCGCCGCCGCTTGCGCTTACCGCGACCCGCTTCCTCCATGGAAGCAAACGTCTGACGGATCGACGCCTCAATTTCCTCGTCGTTGAAAACCGGCCGCGGTTTCTTTTTCTTTTTCTTCTTTTCTTTTTTGGGCTTTATGATCTCAAGGAGCTCTTCTTCAAGCGCCTCTTCACCCTTTTTCTTTTTATCTTTGGCCTTTTTCTTCTTTTCCTTCTTTTTCGCTTCGCCTTCCGGCTTGGGCTTTTCGACGGCAACTTCCGTCTCAACAGCAATCGGCCCTGCTGCTTCGACTTCTTCCGCCTCTACCGGCTCCGGCCGATGTTCCGGCACTTCGCGCTTGGCTTTTTCCTGCTCTTTCGGCGGAATTTCGATCACTCGAATCGTCGGGCGGCGAGGCTTGGCGGGTTTTTGCTCTGCGACCGGTTCTATTGCCGGAACCTCTGCGACCGGCACCTCTTCAACGGCAGGAACCGCAGGCTGTTTCTTTTCCGCCGCCCCGCGTTTGCCAAGGGTGGGCTTTTGCGCCACCAACTCGGTCGCCACCCGCAACCGCTCCTCCAACTCACGCCGAGCCCGCTCCACCTCTTCCTGTTCTTTTGCCTGCTTTTCACGCAGCAAGCGGCGAAATTCGGTCTCTTTATCCGTCGCCGCAGGCTTGCTCCCGTATTTTTCCGCGACGCGGGCGTACTCCTCGTCCGTCAAAGGGCTGAGATAGTTGCGGACTTCAAACCCTTCGCTCGTTAAAAATTTAATGAGCTCCTGGGTGGAAATGTTGAACTCTTTTGCGACTTGAAATAGTCTTTTGTTGGCAGACAAAAGCTACACTCCTGTAAATGTTATGGTGCAGACGGCACGACAATCCACGGCCGCTTAGGCTTTTTGACTTTCCAATATTTGAATAATTTTTTCGGCCTTCTTTTGTCCGATGCCGGGAAGTTCCATAAGCTTTTCGACGCCGGCTTCCAAAACGCTTTCAACGGTTTCATATCCGGCCAAATGCAGCGTATTGATGAGCTTCTCGGTCAGTCCCTCGGTTTCGGTCAAAGGCTTTCCGGCGCCTTCCGCGGCCATCAGCTGACGATATTCCTCTTCCTTCACAGTCTGGATGTCATAACCGGTCAGACGCGCGGCCAATCGGCGGTTGATGCCGCCCTTGCCGATCGCCAGAGAAATCTGGTCGTCGTCCAGCACGGCAATGACGCGCCGCGCTTCCTCATCGATGGCAATGCGCTTGGGTTTTGCCGGACTCAACGCTCGAGTGATGAAAATCTCCGGCTCCGCGCTCCAGTTAATAATATCGATCTTTTCGTTGTTGATTTCCTTGACGATTTCTTGAATCCGCATGCCTTTCATGCCTACGCAGGCACCGACCGCATCGATGCGTTTGTCATGAGAATAGACGGCGATCTTGGTCCGCTCCCCGGGCTCGCGCGCAATGCCTTTGATTTCGATGATGCCGTCGGCGATCTCCGGCACCTCGCGCTCGAACAGACGCACGATGAACATCGGATCTGCCCGCGAGACGATGATCTCCGGCAGACGCGGCGTCTCCCGCACCTCTTTAATCAAGGCGCGAACGGTATCGGCGCGGCGATAGCGTTCGTTGGGTATCTGCTCACGCTTCGGCATGATCAGTTCCGTGCCGTCGGCGACAAGAAAGATTTCATCGCGATTGATTTGTCGAATATCGGCCTGGATAATCTCACCGACGCGATTCTTGAACTCTTCATAAATGTGGACTTTTTCGACATCCTTGAGTTTTTGATTCAGATTCTGCTTGGCGCTCAGGATCAGGCGGCGGCCGAAAGATTCAATCGGGATAAACTCGAGGTATTCATCGCCGAGCTCATAGCTCGCTTCCTGGGCTTGCGCCGTCGCCAAATCCACTTGAGTCAGCTCATCCTCGACTTTTTCCACTACGGTCTTG
>JAPDPN010000135.1:4074-6952 GCA_034506455.1 Candidatus Zhuqueibacterota bacterium
AGCACGGAAGCGACCAACTGCTGTAGTCTCGGATCAATCATTTCTCGCCATTATACAACAAAAAAGTGGGCTGATTGGCCCACTTCTTATAGAATATAGAGATAACTATCTTAAAAATCAAGCGATTTCTCGACCATTACCACTTGAGGGCGCTCAACAAAACAGCATCCTCCTTTTCACGTGAATCGGGGTAATCGGTAATGATCCGTTGATACAAGGCCGAAGCCTTTTGCGAATTACCCGCCAGCTGCCAACACCGCGCGGCCCGCAGCAAATAGGAAGGAGCTTTGGGAATATCTTTATACTTTTCAGCGACGGCCTGGAATTTTTTCGCCGCTTCGGCATATTTGCCCAGCTGCTCCAACGCCGCCGCTTCTCCCGCAAGCGCGGCAGCCTTGAGCTGTTTGTCGCCGGAAAGGGCGCCGGCAGCTTTTCTGAACTGTTTTGCCGCCTGTTCGTACTCGCCGTTTTGATAATGCGATTGCGCCAGATAAAAACGCGCCAACTTGCCGCTGCGCGTGCTGCCGTATTTGCTTGTCAACACGCCGAACTCTTTGGCGGCGTTGCGGTAATCCATGGCCTGAAAAGTACGCACGGCTTTGGAAAACTCGACGCTTGCGGTCTTTTCAGCCTTGCCGTGCAGGTATGTATAGATGCCGATACCGGCAATGATTACGACAACCGCAAGAAGACCGATGGTAATCTCTTTGAGATGATCGTCGATCCAAGCACGCGATTTGAAATAAAACGTGACGAGTTTGTCTTCCTTAAGGTCCTTTTTCCGGATTCGCTTCCTTGGCGTCAGCATAACGATTCCTATTCTGTTCGTCCTGCCGAATTATTGAATTATTTGTTCAATATACGAACGGCAGGGTTCAAAAGCAAGCCATAAAAGCTTGTTAATGGTGTTCGTTAAACGCTTCGTGCGTGCCCACTACCACCAGTTCGTACATGTGCACCGTTACAGCGGCAACGAATACAATGTCGAGAAAAAGAAAAAAACCGATCAAAATGGGATCGCTGCCGAAACGGAGCAAAAGCGGCAAGGTCAGCAGGCCGACGGCGACGCCGATAAAAATGCTGAAAAAGATCTTGACGCGGTTCCTGTTGCCGCCGCCGAACGCATACGAAATGAGAATGATGAAAAAGCCCAAAAGCACTGCCAAATAATGGTAAAGATCGTTATGAAAGGCGAACCATTTAAAGGTATAAAGCATTTGCTGCACGGCTGTAGAATCGGTAATTGCTTCTTCCATAGTCAGAGTCCTTATGATGAAACTAGGAACAAATTAGCCTGCAGTAATTTGAACAAAATAGCCCCCATTTGCAAGCCGTTTCTTCTCATGCCGATTAAAAAGTCAATTTACCCCTTGACAAGCCAACTTGACTTTCTGCAGTCCTCGGATTGAATTGAACAAATATACGGATTGAACATTGGCCAAGTCCTGCAAAGAGATGATCTTTTCAACAACAAGTCCTCTCTCGAGTAAGAATCGTCTGAAAGTGCCTGCCAGCAGCCCGCATTTGATCGGCGGCGTATAAAGCACCCCCTCGATTTCAAAAGCAACGTTCGCTGTCGTGGTTTCCGTTACTTCCTCTGATTCATTATAAAGCAATATTTCATATCCTTTCGGAGCGGCACTCTGGGCGGCTTCATAAACTTTGCGAAAAGTCGTTTTGTGAAACAAAAACACATTGCTGCTGTCTATCGGCTCTTTTGCCGGAATGAGCGGCCCGAATTTCATCCAATCGGGAGGCAAAGGCTCCGAATCAATACGTATATTGCCGCAGGCAGAGAGAAAAAGCCGCACCTTATGGGGTTCTCTTTGCAGCCTGCGCGATTGTTCATAAAGCTGTCGTCGGATTTTTTGCAAATCGTATCGATAATCAAAATAGTCCGCGGAACGCTGCAATCTTTCGAGATGGTAGTCGAACAATATATAACCATCATTCGGCCTCCACAGCAGCGTTTCAAACAAGTCAAAAGAGATTGGCCGTCGATAAAGGACTGCAGCTTTGACAAGGCATTCTTGATGTTCTTTTTTGGGATATGAATCCCATACGATTCCGCCGCCGACGCCGTATTCGGCAGTTTGCTCCCGACGGTTGTAAAGTACCGTACGAATCGCCACGTTAAACTGCGCGCGCCGTTTAGGCAAAATATACCCAACAGAGCCCGTATAAATCCGACGGGGGGTAGTTTCGAGATCGGCTATCCGTTGCATGCTTCGACACTTTGGAGTTCCGGTAATGGAAGCCGCAGGAAACAATGCCTGCAGGATGCCGGAAATGGAGGTGTTGACCTTGGCGCATACGGTTGAAGTCATTTGCCAAACAGTGGGATATTTTTCGATTTCGAAAAGCGAAGCGACTTTAACGCTGCCGGTCTCTGCAATTCGTCCCACATCGTTTCTGACCATATCGACGATCATTACATTTTCGGCGCGATCCTTTTCGGAAAAGGCCAGCCGTTTGCTGATTTCCGCGTCTTCCTCCGGCCAACGGCCTCTCGGGGCGGTGCCCTTCATTGGGCGTGTTTCGATATGGCTTCCATTGAGACGAAAAAACAATTCCGGCGAGGCGCTGCAGATCACCCAATCGTCCCAAACCGCATAAACGGCGTACGGCGCTTCTTGGGCAAAGGCGAGAAAGAACTGCCAGGAATCAAAGTCACCTTGGGTCAATAGTCGCCAAGTGTAATTAAGCTGATAAATATCGCCTTGAGCAATGAGTCGACGAATTCCTGCTACGTTTTGACAATATTCCTCAAAGGTCAAATTCGGTTTCCATTCGAGACGAAAATCCATTCGAGACGGCTGGGGTAATCTTGGAACGAGATTCGGCTTTTCATAAAGGGCCAATCCCATCAATGGAAAAT
>JAPDPN010000136.1:0-6824 GCA_034506455.1 Candidatus Zhuqueibacterota bacterium
TTACCTTTACCATTTGCTTCGCAATGATTTTCCCCTCAACTTTTAATAGATAGAGATAAATCCCGCTTGCGACGCTATTACCCAAATCGTCTCTGCCGTCCCATTGAATGATGTGGTCACCGGCATCTTGATTTTTATCAATGAGCGTTCGTACGATTCTTCCGTTGGCATTATAGATTTGCAGCGCGACTTGGCCCGATTTATTCAGCGAATAACTAATTTTCGTCGATTCGTTAAAAGGATTAGGATGGTTCTGATCCAACTCAAATTCCTGCGGGGATCCTGAATTGACCTTTTCAACAAAGCTCACAACGGTCAATACCTCTTGACCGAACGCCATGCACTCCGGTCGTTTAAGATTATCATAATCCTCAAAATTTTTCATCATCTCGGCAGTCTGGGGATCCATTAAGGATTTTGTTATTCTGCCCAAGAATACTCTTGACGGCACTTTGCCGACTCCGCATAGTTTTGCCAGATGGTTATCAATAAACATCGTCGTTTGTTGCGGTCCAACCGGCCTGCCCATGTTGCCGCAGACTGCAAATAGACCGCGCACCTTCGCCTGCATCACCTCTTTATTCCTGGTGATGTAATTTTGTAACTCTTGACGAGTCACCGAGCTTCGAATGGCTCCGCCGACGATGATGTGGTCAAATTCGCTCAAATCCGGGTTTTCGCGCACATCAAACACATTGGCAATGCCGCCCATGCCTTCAGAGATCCACACCGCCGCATCCCGAGCGCTGCCGCACCAGGTCCCATACAATACGGCCCATTTCTTGTCGGAGGGCATTGGGTAATACTCCAGCGCCCGCGCCTGCTTTGTCAAAGCGGCCATACCCATTCCAACCAAGCTTAATTTGAAAAAATCTCTACGGTCCATAATTATTTGCCTCCACTGTTAAGCTTATTTCATAGACCAGCTGTGCATGAGTTTGTTTGGATTTTAGGTCTTTAATTACAGCTAAATCTAAGCATTTGGGAAAACGCCCCATGCTCGTTCGCTGAATGCAGGAAGTTTAAAGTCCCGTACGAATGCCTAACAAAACTAGAACTTGACGCCCAGTTTGAGTGATACCTCCGGCGTCGGGTCGATCGAAAACGTCAACGCCGAGAATCTTACATCCCAATCGCCGCTGATCGGAAAGCGCAAAGCTGCTGCCCAGGGGTTCAGGTAAAAGTGTCTGCTGAAACGCCACGTACAGCCGCCGCCGATGGTAAATATCGTTGCTGAGTACCCGCGCTGTAGACCGCTTGTATTTTCGGTGACTTTGTTCAGCAGACGATGGTCAGCACCTCGACCTGCCCATGGAGTAAACACCGCAGATCTCAAGCCCAATGCAGGCTCCAATCCAGATACCGTGAAAGAGATCGTTGGAAAATAAAGGCATTTGAAGAAAACGAAAAGCCGGCTCATACCCGGCAATTCCAAGTAAACCAAAAGCCAAAAGGACATTGCCCATTGCATTTCGAAGCATATTGATAACCTCCTTGACTGTGTAGCGGCCTAACAGGATATTATTCGTCTTTAATGCTTTAAAAAGCATCCATTTTTTTCTTAGCTGTTCTTTAATAAGCAGCTTTGAATATAAAAAACTGCTCCTCCTCCGCACCGACCGGCACAGGGGAGGAGCATAGGCCATACCTTTGAGAAAAGGGAGGAGTAGAGGATAAGCAATTTCCCCCCTTTAAGGATTATTCCGTCAAAGCCTACATCACCTTGACTTTAATCGCCTTTAAATCCTTATCCGCCGAGCTGTTGCCGTAGAGGATTTCGTATTCGCCCGGGGTAACGGTTACCTTGCCGTTTTTCCGATCATAGAACTCAAAGGCGGAATAGGGCAGGGTAATCTTGGCCGCGCCGGTTTTTCCCGATGCGACATTCACGCGCTGAAACCCCCGCAACGTTTTCAACGGCCCGTCGGCGTCATTCACTTTCCGGATGTAGACCTGAACCACCTCTGTTCCGTCCCGCTTGCCCTTGTTGGCAACCGGAACCGTCAAAGAGACAGACTCGCCGGCCTGAATTCGAGTTTTGTCGATTTTTGCTTCTCCAATCTGGAAAAGAGTATAGGAGAGCCCGTAACCGAACGGGAACAAAGCATCGTTCATAAAGCGGTAAGTGCGGCCTTTCATCGAATAATTCTCGAAATCGGGCAGCTGCTCGGAATTTTTGTAAAAGGTGATCGGCAGTTTGCCGGAGGGGGTGTAATCGCCGAAAAGCACGTCGGCCACAGCCTGACCGCCGGATTCGCCTGCATACCAGGCCTGGACAATCGCTTCGCAGGTCTCTGTTTCAGGCGTGAGGGCAATTGCGGATCCTGAACAATTGACTAAAATAATTTTCTTTCCTGCCTGTTTCAGCGTTTTGAGCAGATTGCGCTGAACAGCGGGAAGCTCGATATGGGTTCGGTCGCCGCCCTTAAAGCCGGGCAGATTGACCGGCATCTCTTCGCCCTCCAGTCTGCCGGAAATGCCCCCGACAAAGATGACCGTCTCGATGCCCTTCAGCTTTTGGATGAGAGCGGTAAATTCGATGTCGACCTCTTTACCAAAGTCAAACTCCAAGTTGGCCTGCCAGTTGTTCAGCTGCGTAAAGCGGATTTCAAAAAGATATTTTTTGCCGGCTTCCACCTTATAATGAGCTTTGGCGGGGAGTGTGCGCCAATTATAGCTGCGCGCGACCGATTTGCCGTTTACTAAAAGCTCCATGGAGCCGGTCGCCCCGTAGTTGAAAGTGATCTCTTCATCCTGTGTCGCTTCGAATTCCGTTTCATACTTGGCGGAAAAGCCTTCCAACATGACTCCGGGAGCAAACTCGTGTTGGCCGGCAGTCGTCAGTTTGATCGGCGTCGTGATATACTGCACGGCAACCGGTTCACCGCTTTGGTTGCGATTGTTCCAATAAGTCGCCTTGATGCCGGGTTTGCCTTCGAAGCGAAGGCGGTTAAAATAGCTTTGCGTGACTTTGTCCTCAACCAGATCGCAGCCTTTGTCGTAAAAAATTTTATCGGCGGGAACCTTTGAACGGATGCCTTCCAGTATCGTGATGGTCCGAATCGGTTTGCCGTTATAGTTTCCCCACAGCATGACCGCATCGTCGGCGTTGGGGCCGATGACGGCAATGGTTTTGCGCGGGTTTTTGCTGAGAGGCAGAATGCCGTTTTTATTCTGCAGCAGGACGATGGACTGCCTGGCCATCTCGAGAGCCATCTGCCGATGCTTTTCGTTGTTGATGATTGAATAGGGAATTTTGGTCCAGGGCACCAGGGAATCCGGGTCGAACTCGCCCAGTTCAAAGCGGCCTTTGAGTACCCGCATCAGGCTTTTGTCAATGTCTTCCGGTTCAACCAGATCCCTCTCCACAGCATTGACCAAGGTCTTGAAAGGATAATTGGCCCATACGCACTCCACATCGGTGCCGGCGAGAACCGCTTTCGAAGCCGCATGCATGGGGGTGGAAGATACCTTGTGGCTGTTGAAAAAGTCGGTCACGGCGCCGCAATCCGAGACGACGAGATAAGGATATCCCCACTCCTCGCGCAGGATGCGCTGCAGGAGCCTTCGATTGCCGCAGCAGGGTTCATCATCCAGACGATGGTAGGCGCACATGACTTCCCGGACATGCGCTTCCTGAACCAGAGCCTTAAAGGCGGGCAGATAGGTTTCGTACAGATCGCGCGGATCGATGTTATTGAGGTTGATTTCATGTCGGCTCCATTCCGGTCCGGAATGGACGGCATAATGCTTGGCGCAGGCAAGCAGCTTGCGATATTTCTCCGTCTCCGGCCCCTGCAGTCCTTTTACAACCGCAATGCCCATTCTGGCCATCAAATACGGATCTTCGCCGTAAGTTTCCTGGCCGCGGCCCCAACGCGGGTCGCGAAAAATGTTGATGTTGGGCGTCCATACGGACAGACTCAGGAAACGACGGTTCTCACCGCCGCGGCGAAGATGCTCATGATATTTGGCGCGGGTTTCATCCGAAACAGCGGAAAAGATCTGATAAACCAGTTCATCGTTGAACGAGGCCGCCATGCCGATGGGCTGCGGAAACACCGTTACGCTGTCGTTGTTGGCCAAGCCATGCAAGGCTTCGCTCCACCAATTGAACCTCTTGATGCCGAGACGCGGTACAGGCTCCGATTGATCGCAGAGAAGACCGACTTTTTCCTCTAACGTAAGTCTGGACATTAAATCTCGCGCTCGTTCCTCAAAACTGAGATTCGGATTCTGATAGGGCAGGGCCTGTCCTACGACTTGAAACGAAGTAAGGAGAATGAAACAGAGACTGATAAGAATTTTTGCCGATGTCGAATTGGTGATCATGACGATTGACCTCATTTGGTAAACTGATCACTTTAATCTTGGAACAACAACTGGGAAAATTCGCGCAGGCTGCGTCTCCAGGTCAGGAATTCATGCGCCGTATTCGGCGAAACATAGAGAACGCTCCGGATTCCTGCCTTTTGCAGCGCCTCGATATTTTCCCGCGGATTGCCGCCGGTCAATTCCCGTCCCAGCCGCATCATCCAGTCCAGCTCCTTGCTGCCGTAACTGACAAAAACCAATTTGACCTTTTCACGAAAGTCCTTGGTCTTTTCGACATCTTCCATCGAAATCGAAGCGCCGCTGAACAAGCCGATATAGGAAAACTTGTCGAGATTGGCCAAGGTGATCATCTTAGTCTCCATGCTGCCCATAGAGAGACCGGCCATGGCGCGCGCGCGTCGATCGGCAATGGTGCGAAAATTCGCATCAATATAGGGGATGAGTTCATCGACAAGCACGGTTTGGAACGGCTTGATGTCGAATGACCGCAGCTCCCCGATCCTGATTTCGTTGGTCATTCCATAGGTCATCACCACAAGAAAAGGCTTGATTTTTCCTTCAGCAAGAAGGTTGTCCAAGATCAGATTGGCGCGGCCTTGGTTGGACCAGGCGGTTTCATCCTCACCCCAGCCGTGCTGCAGATACAAAACAGGATAGCGCTTTTTCTTGTTTTTCTCGTAATCCGGCGGCGTGTAGACAAAGGCGCGGCGAATGGTGCCGGTGCTTGGCGAGGGGAAAAGGACCTGCTGGACACGGCCGTGAGGAACGTCCTTGAGCGCATAGAAATCCTGATCGAAGGCCGGGACTTCAATGCCGCTTTCCCAGCGACAGGAGCCGTAGAAATTCAGGGTGCTGGGGTCGTTAAAGGTGCCGCCGTCGACGGTAAGACGATAGTAATGAAATCCCTCGTCCAAAGGTTCCGCTGTGGTACCCACCCAGGCGCCGTCTTCACCCTTGGTAAGCTTTGTGCCTTCCCGTCCGCCCAGGCTGACGATAACGCTCTGCGCCTGCGGGGCGATAATGCGGAAGCGGGCATAGCCCTGCGAATTGACCTGCGGATATTCCTGCCCAGGCTGATTCAAGACCGACGGTTTGAAATCGTCTTTAATCTCCGGCTTTTCCGTTTGCGCCAAAAGCAGCGAAAAAACGGCTAAGGATAAGGCAATACAAAAGGTTTTTTGCATACCGATTTGTCCTCCTAAGAAAGGGGTTATTGAACCTCAAAAGGGGTAAGGGGCTGCAGCTTGCAGCCCCCGTTGTCATTTTTCCTTAAATATCAGCTGGGCAAATTGGTAAAAGCTCCGGCGCCAGGTCTGCCATTCATGGGCGGTATTGGGTGAGACGTAAAAATGTGCATTCATGCCGGCGTTTTTGAGCGCTTCGGTATTTTCTTTCGGATCGCCGCCGAAATTGAATCTGCGGTTTTCCAACTCGCGGCTGCCGTAGCCGACAAACACCAGTTTGACCTTTTCTTTAAAGGCCGGATTTTGCTTGATGTCATCCGGTGTAATGCTGCCGCCGCTAAAGATACCGACATAGTTGAACAGTTCGGGATGGGCAAGGGTAATAACGCGCGTCTGCATGCCGCCCATGGAAAGGCCGGCCATCCCTCGGTTTTTGGCGTTTGCAAGCGTCCGATAGTTGGAATCGATATAGGGGATTATGTCTTCGAGCAGGGTCTTCATGAACTGATCCGCCCAGCCCTGAGGCGGCCATTGACCGCTGGGGCGCTCACCCGGTTTGGGTCTGGGCACACCCGCCGGCCAGCTCCAGCTGCCGTTATCCATGACAATAATAAAAGGCACCGCTTTGCCTTCGGCAATCAGGTTGTCCATAATCAGATGCACCCTGCCCTGATTGGACCAGCCGGTCTCGTCTTCGCCGCCGCCGTGCTGCAGGTAAAGGACGGGATAACGTTTTTTCGGATTTTTGTCGTAATCCGGCGGCGTATAGACAAAGCAGCGTCGGACGGTATTATGGACTTTGGAAAAGTAGAGATTTTGCCGAACCTGGCCGTGCGGCACATTTTTGAGGGCGTAGAAATCCTGATCCTTTGCCGGAACTTCGACGCCGCTGCCCCAACGTGAGGCGCCGTAAAAATACAAACTGTTGGGATCAGGCACTGCCGCGCCGTCGATCCAGAGCTGATAATAGTGAAAGCCTTCGTCCTGCGGGTCCGATTCCCCGATCCATACGCCGGTAGAATCCTTGACCAGATCATACTTTACGGCGCTGATGTCCAGCTGTACCCTATGCGCTTCCGGCGCCGAAATCTTGACCCGCACCCGACCCTCGGAATTGACCTGCGGATAATCCCGCCCAGGCTGATTCGTCGATGCCGGCTGAAAGTCTTCGACAACCGTCTGCTCACTTTTGCCTGTCGTGAAAAACGCCAGGAGCAGCATCATTACAAAGGCGAATAGTTTGTTTCGGTGCATAATTCCTTCTCCTCGATAGTTTTGGGGTTTTATTTATCTGACTTTTTGTTT
>JAPDPN010000137.1:0-3612 GCA_034506455.1 Candidatus Zhuqueibacterota bacterium
ATCGCGATCAGTGGATCGTTTTTCCGCCGGATACGATCATTACGACCACCGTCGATCCCCAAACGAACCAGACTGTCGTCGACACGACCATTATTCCGGCGGATTCGATTTATGTCCGCGCCAATAAACCATGGGCAAACGGTGATACGCTCTTTATTACCACCTGGAAACCGCTGTCTGCCGATGATGTTTTCGAGTTCACTGCCACCCACTGGATGGTCGATCCGAACAGCACGGATCCGTTGGCCAATGTTCGCGTCGTTCCCAATCCTTATATTGTTTCGGCATATTGGGAAACGGACCCCAACCACCTTAAAATTCAATTTACCAATTTACCGCGACGGTGTACCATTCATATTTTTACGCTTTCCGGTGAAAAGGTGAACACGCTGCACCATTGGGCGCCGGACGACAGCCCCGGCAGCGGCACCGAGGATTGGAACCTGTGGACCGTCAATCGGCAAGAGATCGCCGCCGGCCTTTACGTTTATGTGGTCGAGACGCCGGAGGGCAGAAAAAAGATCGGCAAGTTTGCCGTCATTCGTTAACAGAAGCGGCAAAGATCGGAGAGCTTTTCGAGCTCATCAACAGCAGGAGTAAGAGCATGAACAAAGCCATATCGCTTATCGCCGCCGTCTTGGTGACGGCGCAGGCGGTTTTTTCCGAGCCGTTTTCGCGCGTCGGCACTTCGATGGCTCAGTTTCTCAAGATACCGGCCGGAGCAAGGGGTGCAGCGCTGGGCGGCGCCTATGCCGCCGCTTCGGAAGATGTCTATGCCATGGCTTGGAATCCGGCCGGCATCGGCCGCATTCAGCAGCGCTCGCTGGGCGGCACTTATAATCGATATTTCGCCGACATCAGCTACAGCTTTATCGGTGTGACGCTGCCGGTGGACCGCGTATCCACACTCGGTTTTTCGGGCATGTTTATTACCACCGATCCGATCGAGATCACGACCATCTCGCAGCCGAACGGTACCGGCACCTATTATGATTACAACGGCATGGTTCTGGGCGTCTCTTATGCGCGTTGGCTGACCGATCGTTTAACCGTCGGCGTCACCCTAAAAATGGTGCGGGAAGCCATCTACCGTGAATCGGCAAGCACATTGGCGTTTGACATCGGTTCTCAATTCGACACCGGCCTCTACGGCATTCGTTTGGCCATGGCCGTAACCAATTTCGGCGGCAAAATGCGGCTCGACGGCCCTGACCTCTCGGCGACAACGGACACCAACCCGCAGCTGGCCGGCAATCGGAACACCAAAAGCCGACTCGCGACGCTTGATTGGCCTTTGCCGATGATTTTTCGGATGGGCATCATGATGGACATCGTTGGAGGCACAAGCGAGTTTTTTGCTTCCCAACAACATCGATTTACGCTGATTGCAGATGCCAATGATCCACTCGATCACTTTTTACGCGCCAATCTCGGACTTGAATACGAATGGAACTCGCTATTCTCCCTGCGGGCTGGTCACCATTTCAATTATGACAAAGATACGTTGGGGTTGACCTTCGGCGGCGGCATCAAGTTTCATTCGGGTAACTCTCGCCTTTCTTTGGATTATGCCTATCAAGACTTTGGCCTCCTCAACTCTGTCCATCAGTACACCCTTTCGATCTATTTTTAACACAGGATTTGAGCAGCGGCGGCGATTTCGGCCGCCGCTGCCGACTTTGGGGGAAGATTCATTGATCAGATTCATGTTTTGACAAAGTGATTTTGTCAATAAAAAGGTCAGACATCCTGCGAATAAAAAACTTGCCTCTGTTTATATTCGATAAATTTTAATATCGTTAAAGCTAATTCCGAGGTGAAACTTTTCCTCATTTGTCACGTCCTTGAACCGTCACCAAGAAGGAGAGAAAACGATGAATCCCGTGAGTCGTGTGATTAATGCCTTCGCGGCGCCGCAAGCCACCTTTCAAGCGGAGCAAGAAAAGTCACTATGGTATGTTCCATTTGTACTTTTTCTTGTTCTGACAATTGCCGGCACGCTGATAATGCGGCCGCTGACGCAAAAAATTCAGGAAGAAAAAATAGTCGAAACCATGGAAAAGCAGGGCTTGCCGCAGGAGCAAATCGATGAGGCGCTCGAACGGACCAAAAACATGGGCGCGGTCATGACGATTGTACCGGCGGTGTTGATCCAGACTGCCACATTCTTTGTTACCGCCGCCATATGGCTCTTTGTCGCCAATGTCATTTTAGCCGGAAATGCGCGCTATGTGCAAATGTTGAGCGTAACCGCCTACAGCTGGCTGGTGGTCGCCGTGGGCATGCTCATCAAAGCGCCGATCATGACGGCAAAAGAGAGCATCAACGTCCATTTTTCACCGGCCGTCATCCTTTCCAATGAAGATTCTTTTATTTACAAACTATTGGCGCAATTCGATCTGTTCAATATCTGGTGTTTTTTCCTGGTCACGATCGGTATTGCGGTGATGACCGGTAAAAAAGCGCAGCAGGTTTGGCCATGGACCGCGCTCTTTTTCCTGATTTACTTTTTGGGCGCAGCAGCAATGCAGTCCGCTTTCGGTTTTTAGCTGCCTGATATCTAATAGAAAGATGGAGCTGGTATGAAAAAACGATTTTCAGCACTTTCTGCGACATTCATCCTTTCAGGCCTTATCACAGCGCAGGCGCAGACCTTGACGTTAGAAGAGTGCGTCCGCATCGCTTTGGAAAACAATTATTCCCTGCGATCAGCCGAGCTGCAGATGCGCAATGCGGAGCAGCAGATCGTCTTGGCGCGTTCGGCGTGGCTGCCTCAGATCGGCTCCTCGTTTACCTTTGGAAAATGGATCCAAGGCAGACGCAACATTTTACAGGATACGCCTGTAGGCGTCGACCCGGAAACCGGCCGATACATCTATGAGCAAAAAAGCGTGACGATCAGCCAGACCGAGCGGAACAACTATGGCGCTTCGATCTTTTTGAACCAGAACATCTACGACTTTGGTCTGACGGCCAATGCGATTCGGCAGGCTAAGGCGCTTCGTAATGCGTATGAGCACGCGCTTCTGAACACGCGTCATATGGTGATCGCCAACGTGAAGGATAAATACTTTAAGGTCCTTTTGGCGATGAAGCTTTATGATGTGTATCAGGAGGCGGTCAGGCATGCCGAAGAAAATCTGCAGTATAATGAGACGATGATGAACGTCGGCTTGAAATCCAATGCCGAGATCTATCAGGCAAGAGTGAATCTGGGCGAGCAGAAAAGCCGCCTCATCAATCAGAAAAATGCCGTCGAGTTTGCCAAGGCGGAGCTGAACAGCGCCATGGGGCGTGCGCCGGACACCCCGATTGCAGCGCTGGAGGATGTTTTGGCGCCGGTGCAGGCTGATTTTACTTTTGAACAGGCAGTTGAAATTGCCCTGCAGCGCAACGAGCAGCTCAAAATGTTGGAAGAGCAAATCAAAGCGGCCGAGTACGGCGTTAGGTCCGCCAAGGCGCAGTATGCGCCCTCCATCGGCGCTCGGGTGAGCTACAACCGCGATAACGACGACATTACCCGCGTTTACACCGGCAAATTGGATGAAGACTATACTGCGTCGATCGGCGCCGGCATCAACCTCGACGTCTTTCAGGGCTTTGCCAACAAGG
>JAPDPN010000137.1:3712-6803 GCA_034506455.1 Candidatus Zhuqueibacterota bacterium
CGGGTGAGCTACAACCGCGATAACGACGACATTACCCGCGTTTACACCGGCAAATTGGATGAAGACTATACTGCGTCGATCGGCGCCGGCATCAACCTCGACGTCTTTCAGGGCTTTGCCAACAAGGCACGAGTGGAGCAGCAGAAAATTCAAAAACAGCAGGCGCTGGAAGAATTGAAGGAAAGAAAGCGGCTGCTGGTGGCCGACATCAACGAGTTTTTTCTCGCACTTCAGGCCTACCAAGATATGATTAAAATCAATCAGGAAAATCTCGACGCCTACAAAGAAAACCTGCGGCTGCAGGAAGAAAAGCGGCGCGTCGGGGCCGGCACCGAGCTGGAAGTCATGCAGGCGCAGTTGATGGTCGTGCAGGCTCAGGAGGCGCTGGTCAGCGCTCAATACAATGCCCAGATTGCGCAGGCCTATCTTGCGGCGGCAATCGGTATCATCGAATAAAGGGAGGAAGAGTAATGGCGAAACGGATTATTGTCTTTCTGCTGCTGCCCCTAATTCTCTACCTTGCCTGCAGTACTTCGGAAGGCAAAGGCGGCGGCGGATTGGAGCCCGGCAGTACGGATCCCGAAATTATTGAGGGGTTCCTGTGCTCGAATGTTTTCGAAGGCCGCCCGGTCGGCATCGATAATGAGTTCTTTGTAGATGACATCATCTACATTTGGTTGTCATGGGTCAACGTCTCCGGTCAGCATGAGCTGAAGGTTCTTTGGGTGGATCCTAATGACAAGATCATCGAAGCAACTTCGACGTTCGAATCCAAGACCGGCAAGATGGTGACCTACATGTGGTTGGATACCAGCCTGACGGCGCCGACAGGAAAGTGGGTAGCGGAGGTCTATTTGGACAACAAGTTCGTCCGCAGCTACGGTTTTTGGCTGAATCCGAAGAATTGATTCGACTGAAAGGAAATTTGAATGTCTGGGAAAAAGAAGCTTTTGATCGGGCTGGGCCTCGTTATATTGATCGCCGTCATGGCGGTGCTCAATTTGAAAAAAAGCAGCGGCAAAGCCGTCGAAGTCACGGTCACGGAAGTAAAGCGGGGGGATATTGTCAAAACGGTGTCGGGCGCCGGCTATGTACAGCCGGAGACGGACGTCCGCATTTCGGCGCGCATTTCGGCAGAAATTACCGCCATCCATGTCAGGGAGGGGGATCAGGTCAAAAAGGGTCAGCTGCTGGTTGAACTGGATAGGCAGCGTTATGAGGCATTGGCGGCGCGCGCCGAGTCGGCTGTCATGTCGGCGGAAGCGTCGCTCAAGCGAGCCAAAGCCGATTACGATCGCGTCAAAGGGTTGTTCGATCAGCACCTTATTTCGCAGGCTGAACTCGATGCAGCCGAAGCCGAGCGGTTGCTGGCGGAGAGTCAGCTGCGCCAAGCAAAAGCCGGATTGGATGAAGCGCTGGACAACATCCGCAAGACGCGCATTACCGCGCCGATGGACGGCATCGTCTCCAAGATCAACAAGGAGAAAGGCGAAATCGCCGTCGGATCGGATTTTCAGGCCGATCCCATCATGACCATTGCCGATCTCGACCGCATGGAGGTGCTGGCTGAAATCGATGAGAACGACGTGGTGCTGGTGTCGCTCGACGATCCGGCCAAGATCGAAGTCGACGCCCTGTCTGATACGGTGCTCGAAGGCCGCGTAACGGAAATCGCCCACGAAGCGACGACCCGAAACCGCGGTACCCAGGAGCAGGTAACCAATTTTGAAGTCAAAGTGGGAATCCTGACCAAGCATCCTAAACTGCGTCCCGGCATGTCGTGCACCGTCGATATTACAACGGAGACAAGGCACGATGTGTTTTACATCCCCATTCAATGTGTGACGACGAGAAGCGAAAAGGAAAAAAAGGCTGCAAAGCCGGAAAAGAAGGAAAAAGAGGAGGCCGGAACCGCTTCGTCTTCTTCCAAGAATGACGAAAAGAAGCAGAAAGAAGAGGAAAAGCAAATCGTTTTTGTGGTTGAAGGCGGTAAGGCGAAAATGGTGGAAGTCAAGACCGGCATCAGCGACGAGGCCAATATCGAGATCATCAGCGGATTGGAGGAAGGACAGAAAGTGGTGTCCGGCAGCTTTCGGGCCATTTCGCGCGACTTGAAGGACGGGAGCCCGATCAAGATCAAACAAGAAGGTAAATCGGACAAGGCGAAAAAATCCGAGTAGAAAGGAACGGCTCGATGTTGATCGAACTGAATGATCTGGTCAAGATATACGAAGTCGGTGCAGTGGCGGTGCAGGCGCTTAGAGGCGTAAATTTAAAGGTGGAGCGGAACGAATATATCGCCGTCATGGGGCCGTCCGGATCCGGCAAATCGACCCTGATGAACATCCTGGGGTGTTTGGATACGCCGACGAGCGGAACCTACCGCCTGAACGGCATCAACGTCAGCGAAATGAGCGACGACGAGCTGGCCGAAATTCGCAACAAGGAAATCGGCTTTGTTTTTCAGACCTTTAATTTGTTGCCGCGCGCCGATGCGCTGCACAATGTCGAGCTGCCCTTGATTTACAATGGAACCCCGGCTGCCAAGCGGCGCAAACTGGCCGAAGAGGCGCTGGCGCGCGTGGGACTTGCCGACCGCATGCATCATAAACCCAATGAGCTGTCCGGCGGGCAGCGGCAGCGCGTGGCCATCGCCCGCGCTTTGGTCAACAACCCTTCCATCATTCTTGCCGACGAGCCCACCGGCAACTTGGACAGTCGCACCGGCGAGGAAATTATGGAGATTTTTGAAAAACTGCATGACGCCGGCAATACCATCATTTTGGTCACACACGAAGAATACATCGCCGAGCATTCGGACCGCATCATTCGACTGCGGGACGGCATGATCGAACGCGACGAAGCCGTGGAGTAACACCCTCTATGAGACGTTGGCTCATTTATATCGGCGAAAGCATCAAGATCGCTTACCGTGCGCTGCTCTCCTACAAGCTGCGTTCGCTATTGACGACCCTCGGCATCGTCATCGGCGTGATGACGGTAATCACTATCGTGGCGCTTATTCAAGGGCTCAACCGAGCTTTTGCTACGGAAATCTCCAAAATCGGAACGACGACGCTCTATGTCTCCA
>JAPDPN010000138.1:0-6731 GCA_034506455.1 Candidatus Zhuqueibacterota bacterium
TCCTGCCAGTTGATGACCAAGATGCGGTAACGTCGTTTTGCCGATCTCATTACGGTTTCCGTGCCACAATACCGATATCCATGAACGTCATCCGAGCTGCGGACAACCGCCGAAATGAGTCGCGAAGTGCTTGCCGAATGCGGTGCAGCAGCGGCATTTGGGGCGGATACATCGGCAGCACTATGCCGATCTTTTTCAGGGCTTCACGGACGGCGCGGTAAAAAAAGCTCGGACGCATCCAATCTCCGTAGATTCGGAGGGTAACAAGTCCGGATTTTTCGTGAAGCCGTCGCAGCTGTCCTGCGGTAAATTCCGTCTCCCATCCTGCGAACCATTTGTTCGTAGCGATCAAAATGTGCTTGACGAGCGTATACGGGTGAAAGGTCTGCGGAACATCGGCGATCGTACAGCCGCCGGACTTGAGCACATCACAAATCTGTGAGACAATCCCCTCAGGCCTTTCAAAGTGCTCCAACAAGCCCTGATGATAGACGAGATCCAAAGAACCTTGGCGGAACGGCAGATGAAAGGCATCGGCGCGTACCAAATAAACGGGGACGTTTTCTTTTCTTGCCGATTCGGCGATCAATTTGAGCGAGCTTTGCGCATAGTCAAGAAAGATCACGCGGCCGCCCAATTTTGCCAGGCGCAGGCCGTCGCGTCCCGAGCCGGCGCCGATTTCCATGATCCATTTCTCGGCAGGCGGTCCCAGCGCCAGGATCTGCTCCAGAATGCGTTCCGAAGTCGGATAGATTTCTTGAATCGGACGACCGGTCCAAAAACTTTCCCACACATCACGTTGGTGTTTTCCTTTCTTTATCAAAGCTCTGCTCCCTCATGCACCGGCTTGGGCTCAACTGATCCAGGACAACTGGTAATAGTTGCGATATTTTCGGCTAAAATAGCCGCGAATAGGTAAATCTTCGGGTTCGGACAACTGCGGATCGCGTTCGACCAGCGCAACGGCTTCTTCGCGTGCGCAGGTCAACAGATCGCCGTCGCGTAAAATGTCCGCCACCTTGAGGTTCGGCATGCCGCTCTGCTGCGTGCCGAAATAGTCGCCCGGACCGCGCAGCTGCAGATCCTTTTCGGCAATCTTGAAACCATCGTTGGTGGCCGCCATAATCTCCAACCGTTCGCGCGCTTCCGCGGAAAGATTGCCGTATGCAATCAGAATGCAGTAGGACTGTCGACTGCCTCTGCCGACTCGGCCGCGCAGCTGATGCAGCTGCGACAGCCCGAACCGCTCGGCATGTTCGATAACCATGATCGTCGCGTTGGGCACGTCCACGCCGACCTCGATCACCGTGGTGCTGACCAGAATCTGCACGCGGCCGCTTTTAAAGGATTCCATAACCTGCTCCTTCTCTTCGGTCGACATGCGCCCGTGCAGCAGTCCAAGCGAAAAGGATTGAAAAAAGGTCGTCCGCATGATCTCATAGCTTTCGGTCGCCGCTTTCAAGTCGAGTTTTTCCGACTCTTCGACCAACGGAAAGACGATGTAGGCCTGCTCGCCTTCGGCGACTTTTTGCCGCACAAACTCGTAGATTTTGCGTCGGCTTTTTTCGTCCCGCCACCGCGTGATGATCGGTTTGCGGCCTGCGGGCAACTGATCGAGCAGAGAAACATCGAGGTCGCCGTACAGCGTCATGGTAAGAGTGCGGGGAATGGGCGTGGCGGTCATCACCAACAGGTGCGGTTGGACACCTTTTTCCCGCAACGCCGCCCGCTGCATGACCCCGAACCGATGCTGTTCGTCGATGACCACCAGGCCCAAACGCGAAAACTCGACATGCTCCTGGATCAAGGCATGCGTGCCGACGACAATTTGCGCCGTGCCGTCCGCGATCTCACGGATAATCCGCTCGCGCTCGCTCTTTTTTTGTCCTCCGATCAGCAGAGCCAAATGCACGCCGATGCCTTCCAGCAGCTTGTGCAGCGTCAAAAAATGCTGTTCCGCCAAAATTTCGGTCGGCGCCATCAAGGCTGCCTGGCAGCCGTTATCGACGGCGATGAGCATGGCAAACAGCGCGACGAGGGTCTTGCCGGAACCGACGTCTCCTTGGAGCAAACGGTTCATCGGCTGGCTGGAGCGGAGGTCGGCGCGGATTTCATGCAGAACCCGTTTCTGAGCATTGGTCAATTCGAACGGCAAAGCCGCAGAAAGAGCTTTAACTTTTTCGCCGATGCGCGTAAAAGCGGTGCCGCCGCTTTGGATTGAATACCGTTTGCGGCGCAGCGCAAGCAATAGTTGGAGAAAAAACAGCTCGTCGAATTTCAACCGCCGCAAAGCGCGCTGCAGGCTCTCAAAGCTGTTCGGCAGATGAACCTGTCGCAGGGCTTCGCCCAGCGGCGGCAAATCGTGTCGGGCGCGAAGAGCCGCCGGTAAAGGATCCGCAAGATCGCCGCAAAAGTCCTTGACCAGTCGCGCCATCAAACGGCGGAAACCGCGGCTGTCGAGACCGACGTCCGTCAAGCCTTCGGTGGAAGGATAGACCGGCACGATCCTGCCTGTGTGGATCGGACTAACCTCGAGGTTTCTCCCAAGGCGGTCGAATTCGGGGTGCACCATCTGCAGGCCGCCGTAACGGCTCGGCTTGCCGCTCACGGCCAGCCATTCGCCGACGGCAAACAGGCGCTGCCAAATAGGTATGCCGGCAAACCAGACACAGACGAGAAGACCGGTATCGTCTTTGAGCACCAAATAGAAGCGGGTCTTGCCGCCTTTTTTGATGCCGGTCTCGATGATGCGGCCGATGACCGTGGCCGGTTCATCTTCGCGCAGCTGATTGATTGGGGTGACGTTGGTGCGATCCAAATAGCGCCGCGGCAGATAGTAGAGAAGCTCCTCGATCGTAAAGACGCCGACTTGAGCCAGCGCAGCGGCGCGTTTCGGACCGACCGACGACAGCCGGTCCACCGGCTGCAGCAAAACTTCCAAAGAGACCGAGGAGCTCACGACGCCGTGCTACTGAATCAAGACCGTGTACTCGAAGCGGGTCTCGCCGTTGGCGGGTACGGTGACCAAAAAATCGACGCGACGCGCGGTTTTCTCTTTGATCGGCGGCGTGCTGCCGATGAACTTGCAGTCGCCCCATAAATGCTCGACCACCACCACTTCGATTGGCTCCTTCTTGTGGTTGCGCAGCTTTATAGCCACCGTGAGCTGACGACTCGTACTGGTCACCTTTTGCTCCTTCACAACCTCGCGCTCGCCGACGACGTCGAAAGCATTGCCGAGCTTCAACCGCACCGTTTCGTCTTTGGGCGTATGATCGATCATATCTTCGCCGATGAATTCCTGGGAGCCGTCTGTATCGCGCTTGTAAACGCGAACTTTGCCTTTGGGGAGCGGCATGCCCAAGCCGCTGTCCTTGCTGTTCTTAAACTCCAACCGCACCTGCACCTTGTCGTCGTTGTAAGCGTCGTCGTACACATAGACTTTGGTTACCGGCGTGGTCTGGGGTTCAAAAAGGGACATCTGTTTGATCTGCCGATCTTTAAGCGTCGCCGGGCGCTGGAGGGTGTAAAGGTGGTATTCAAAGAACTCTTTTTCTTCGAACGGCAATGCGGTAGCAGCAAGCATAAAGGTATCCTCCTTACGCAAACGCCTGGGATATTCCTCTTCAACGCGGTTGACATCTCCGGCGACCAGCTTCAGTTTGGCGTTTTCAAAGGAAGAGCCGCAGTTGTTCTCAATGGACACCCAACCGGCGAGGTCCATCTGCGTGTCCTTTTCGTTGACCACAGCGACATACTCGGCATGCCATTTGATACCGCTTGTCAAATAGCTGATCTCAGAGCGTACCGGCCCCGCAACCTTGCTGTCCAGCAGCCACACCAACGTCGGCTTGGTCACCAAGCCGCCCGGCAGGGACGGAAAGACGACGCTTTCGATGGCCGCCGCTTTGATCGCTCTCACTTGGCCGCCGTCAAGGCCAATGATCACGTCGTTGTCGACCGCACTCAGCAGCGTACCCTGCACCGCACCGGTCTGTTTGACCATCACCAACACTTCCTGGTTGATGTACTTTTGCAGCAGCCGCGACATGCCCACCAAGTCGTACTCGAAATTCTGTTCCAACAGCGCCACTTCCTGCGGATGCGAGAGCGCTTTGAAATGCACCGAAGTGGGATCGATGCGCGCCGCTACATCCTCAAAAGAAAAAATCTGAACGCCCTTTTTCAACTGGATGGTGCGTACCTGACGCACCAGAGCCAAATCGTTGTTGTAGATCGTTACCGCCGTCTCATCGGCTGCAAGCGTCGTCGCCATGATAACCCCTCCCAAGGTTAGCCTGATAAATTTTTTCATTGCAACACCCCGTATTTAATAGAGTACGGCTTTCAAACCTCTCTCACGCGACTTTGTTCCCGCGCAATCGGCTGCAACGGTGTTCACGATTCGAGCGTGTGCAGCGCCGCCTGCAGCTTGTGCAGATTGGTCTCCCAATCGCTCTTCTTTTGGCGCTCTTTTTCAATGACCTCCTGCGGAGCGCGGGAAACAAAGTTTTCGTTGGCAAGCTTTTTATCCAGCGCCGCCAACTGCGCCGACAGGCGGTCGATCTCTTTTTTCAGACGACTCTTTTCCACCTCAATATCGATCAGATCGGCCAGAGGAACGAACAGTTCCACGCCTTGAACTACAGCCCCGGCGGCAAGCGGCGGCCGTTCATTTTTGAATCGAATCGCGGAAAGACGGGCCAACTTTTTGATCGCCGTTTCGTTGTCCCGAATGGCTTGAAGCTTTTCCGCATCGCCGGAGCGCACCACCAGCTCGGCTTCCTTGGCCGGCGGCACATTCATTTCACCGCGAATGTTGCGCAGTGAAGAGATAACCTGCTGAAGAAAAACGATCTCCCGCTCGGCCTGTTTGTCGAACCATTTTTCATCCGCCTGCGGGTAGGTCTGCAGCAGCACCGACAGGCCTTTGCCCTCGTTGCCGGGCAGGGCGTGCCAAATTTCTTCGGTAATAAACGGCATGAAAGGATGCAGCAGCCGAACCACGGTATCCAGCACGTACAAGGCGATCGAACGGGCTATCCGACGCGGTCGCGGCGCGCTTTCATCATAAAGCCTCGGCTTGATCCACTCGATGTACCAATCGCAATACTCGCTCCACACAAAGCTGTAGAGCGCATGCGTGGCATCGTTCAGTTTGAAGGCGGCCAGGGCATGGTTAATGACCTGCGCGGCTTTATGGAGGCGGCTGAGAATCCAGCGGTCAACCGTTTCCAATTCTTTGGCATCAATCTCGTCGAGCGAAAGGATCGGTTCGTTTTCATCCAAGTTCATCAACACAAAGCGGGCGGCGTTCCACAGCTTGTTGGCGAATTTTTGTCCGACCTCCGTAAGGGACTGATCGAAACGGACGTCGCCGCCCACCGGCGTCAGGTAAAGCATGGTCATGCGCACGGCATCGGCGCCGTAAGCGGGAATCCCTTCCGCGGCCGAGGGATTCTCTTTGGCAAAAGCGGCCACTTCTTCCTTGGATGCACCTTCGATGAGCCAGAGCGGATCCGGCGAGTTGCCCAAGGATTTGCTCATTTTCCTGCCTTTGAGGTCGCGGATCATGCCGTTGAAATAGACGTCACGAAAGGGAATTTCGCCCATGAAATGCAGCGAGGCCATGATCATGCGCGCCACCCAGAAAAAGATAATGTCCGGACCGGTCACCAGGGTATCGGTCGGGAAGAATTTCTGCAGATCCTCCGTCTGTTCCGGCCAACCCAAGGTGCTGAACGGCCACAGCCACGAGGAAAACCAGGTGTCGAGCACGTCATCGTCCTGCCTGAGCTGAGTGCTGCCGCACTCGCGGCAGGCGCTCGGCGTTTCCCGCGCTATGGTGACGTGGCCGCTTTCGCAATACCAGGCGGGAATGCGGTGGCCCCACCAGATCTGTCGGCTGATGCACCAGTCGCGGATATTCTCCATCCAGTGGAAATAGGTCTCTTCCCAATGTTTTGGGTGAAACCGGATGCGGCCGGAACGCACTGCTTCAATGGCCGGTTCGGCCAGCGGCTTCATCTTGACGAACCATTGGGCGGAGAGATAAGGCTCCACCACGTCGTCGCTGCGGTAGCAGCGGGGAATGGAGATGATCTTTTTCTCTTCTTTGCGCAGCAGTCCCTGAGCCGTCAAATCCTCCAACACTTTTTTGCGCGCCGCAAACCGATCGAGACCGGCGTAAGGACCGGCGTTTTCATTCATCACGCCTTCGGGCGTGAGCACATTGATCATCTCCAGACCATGTCTTTGACCCACTTCGTAATCATTGAAATCGTGCGCCGGAGTGATCTTGACGGCGCCGGAGCCGAGGGCAGGATCGGCGTGTTCGTCGGCAATGATGGGGATTTCGCGGCCGATAAGCGGCAGGCGAACTTTTTTGCCGATCAGCGATCGGTAGCGGGGGTCATCGGGATGCACCGCCACGGCCGTATCGCCCAACATCGTTTCCGGCCGGGTAGTGACCACAACAATTTCGCCGCTGCCGTCCGCCAAAGGATAAGCGATGCTCCAAAAGCCGCCTTCCTCTTCCCTGTTGTTGACCTCTTCATCAGCCAGCGCGGTGTGACAGCGAGGGCACCAGTTGATCAGCCGCGTGCCGCGATAGACCAGTCCCTCTTCCGCCAACCGGACAAAGACCTCGCGTACCGCACGGGAGAGTTTTTCATCCATGGTGAAGGCTTCACGATCCCAGTCGCAGGCCGCGCCCAGGCGCCGAAGCTGCT
>JAPDPN010000139.1:0-4131 GCA_034506455.1 Candidatus Zhuqueibacterota bacterium
CCTGCGGTCCAGCCACTCCAACAATATCTGAATGTCTTTGTCCTTTGGATCGGGATTGCGCGCATAATTGACCCACTTGCCCTCCTTGACATCGATAATAAAACCGGCATCGCGCAGAACGGCAAGGTGCTGAGAAACCGTCGAGACCGCCAAATTCAGCACTTGACGGATTTCGCACACGCACAGCGGACGATCTTTCAAAATCCAGAGAATGCGCAGACGAGTTTGGTCGGAAAGCGCTTTAAAAAGGTTGGAAATATCACGCATCGACTTCCTCATTCATTTCGTTATTTAACGAAATATAGAAATGAGGGTCGAAAAATACAATTGAAAATTTCCCCAAATAAGGTTCAGCTATTTTTTTCGCAACAGCGAGCTTAGCGAGACCCCCGCGGCAAATCCGGCAATAAAGAGAATGGCGGCGTCGATGATTCGCGCCGCGCGACAGATGACCGACAACGCGGCAACGGCGGCAATTACCAAAGCGGCCAATAAAACCCCGGCTGCAATACGTTTCGTGGGACTCATGGCCAAATTCCTTTATAATGGAACCATGAGTTGAAATGCGATGGGAAAAGACTTTATTCCCATGATAATCCGTGCCGCGTCTGGCCGTCGCCGTGCACAATAAACTTTTGCGTCGTGAGGGCCTCAAGTCCCATGGGCCCGAAAGCGTGCAGCTTGGTGGTCGAAATGCCGATTTCGGCGCCGAGTCCCAGTTGACCGCCGTCGGAAAAGCGCGACGAGGCATTGACCAGCACCACCGAAGAGTTGACGCGACGCAGAAATTCTTTGGCGTGTGCGTAATCGTTTGTAACGATCACCTCGGTATGATCCGAACCGTAGCGTTGAATATGCTCGATCGCTTCCTCCAAACCGGAAACAATCCGCACCGCCAAAATCAGCGCCAGGTATTCGGCGGCGTAATCCTCTTCATCGGCAGGTTTCATATCGGAGACAATGCGTCGCGCTTTTTCACAGCCGCGGAGCTCGACGCCTTTTCGACGCATCACCTCGGCTGCCTTGGGCAGAAATGCTTCGGCAATCTGCTCATGGACCAGCAGCGTCTCCAAGGCATTGCAGACCGCCGGACGCGAGCACTTGCCGTCGACCAAAAGATCGATCGCCATGTCGATATCGGCGTTATAGTCGACGAATTGGTGGCAGACGCCCTTGTAGTGTTTGATGACCGGAATGCGGCTGTGTTCGGCCACGAATCGAATCAGGCCTTCGCCGCCGCGCGGAATAACCAAATCAATCTCATCGGTAAAGGTCAGCAGTTCTTTGATCGCCTCGCGTTCGGTCGTGGGAATAAAAGTGATCGCAGCCGTCGGCTCGCCGAAAGAGCGCAAAACCTGATGAAGGGCGCCGACAATTGCCTGATTGGAATGAAAGGCTTCGGAACCGCCGCGCAAAATCACGGCGTTGCCGGATTTAAGGCAAAGAGCGGCAGCGTCGGAGGTGACATTGGGTCTCGCTTCATAAATGATGGCAATGACGCCGAGCGGAATGCGCATGTAGGAGACCTGCAGCCCGTTCGGTCGACGCCAAGTTTTGATGATTTCGCCGACCGGATCGGGCAGCGCGGCAATCTCACGCACGGCATCGGCCATGCCCTGTAGTCGCTCCGCATTGAGCAGCAGTCGATCAATCAAAGCGTCGCTCAAGCCGTTCAGACGCGCAGCCTCGACGTCTTTAGCATTAGCGGCGAGGATCTCGTCTTTGTTGTTCACGAGCGCCTCGGCCATGCTGTTCAGCAGCCGATTCTTTTGCACGGTCGTCCATTGCGCGGTGATTTTGGCCGCAGCGCGGCAAGCAGCGGCAAGCTCCCGCAAATCACTATTTAGATTTTTTGTCATCCTCCCTCCTTTTTTCAAATCCGCCGGTCGAGTTGGCGCCCATCAGGACCAGATCGTTGCGGTGCACAACTTCTTCAGCGGTGATGTATCCTAAAATGGAAAGAATCTCGTGCGACTTTCTGCCCATGATTCGGCGCAGGTCGTCCGTTTCATATTGGCAGAGTCCTTTGGCGATATATTCTTTTTGTTGGGAATAGATATCGACAAAATCTCCCGGTTTAAAGCGGCCCTGGACGTCCACAATGCCGGAGGGCAGCAACGAGGCGCCTCCGGTCAACAGAGCGCGCTTGGCGCCGTCGTCGATGATCAGCACGCCTTTGCTCCGCGCCGTGTGCAGCATCCAATGCTTTTTGGCGGTGATCGGCGATCGAACGCGTTGAAAATAGGTGCCGGGGCACTCGCCTGCGGAAAGCGCGGCAAAGGCTTCCTGTCGCGTACCGTTAAAGATAATCGTGTCGATGCCGCGCAGCGCTGCTTTTTCAGCCGCCTGGAGTTTGGTGATCATTCCGCCCGTCGAAACGCCGCTGCCGCGGCCGCCTGCAAGAGCGTAGATCGAAGCATCGATCTTTTCCACAAAAGAGATCAACTGGGCATCGGCATATTGCTTCGGATCTTTGTCGAACAGTCCGTCAATGTCTGAGGCAATGAGCAGCAAATCGGCTTCGGCCAGCACAGCCGCATAAGCGGCCAAGTTGTCGTTATCGCCCACGCGGAGCTCATCGACGACGGTGGTGTCGTTTTCGTTGATGATCGGCAGAACTCGGCGCTCGAGCAGTTCCATCAACGTATTCTTGGCATTGACAAAGCGCCGTCGCTCTTTGAGGTCGTCAAAAGTTAACAAAAGCTGCGCGCAGGGGAAGTCAAAGTACTTGCTCCAATGCGTCATCAGCAAAGGCTGTCCGACCGCCGCAAGCGCCTGCTTTTCGCGAATCGTCAACGGCTTGGCACCGCGGGAAAGTACGGAGAGTCCCGCCGCCACCGCGCCGGAGCTGACCAAAATGATTTCCTTACCCTGGGCCCGGCATTGGGCAATAAATGCGGCAATATGAATGGTATTTTCGTTGGAAACGCGGCGGCCTTCGGGCGCCACCAGCGTGCTGCCGACCTTGAGCACCGCCCGCTTCCATGACGGTAATGGAACCATAATGATATTTTCTGGTTGGGAAATAAGTTGAAAGGCGCTGCCCCGTCGGCAGCGCCCGAAGGAATATACTATTTTTTCGCTATTTTAGCAAAACCAGCTTGAGGGTCTTTTGATAGTCGGCGGCTTTAAAGCGGGCGAAATAGACACCGGTGCTCTGATCGTCGGCGTGCCAATTCACCGAATGCTCACCGGCGGGGAACAGATCATTTGCCAATTCCGCAACCTGCCGACCGAGCGAGTTGTAGACAACGAGATTTACCCTGGCAGCGCGCGGCAGGTAAAACCGCAGGGTGGTGACGGCATTGAACGGATTGGGATAGTTGGGAGCAATTCGAAATGCGCGCGGTGCCGTCGTCTCGTCATTTTCTTCCACAGGACTCGCGGCATCGTCGGCGCGCGGCGAGCCATGAATAGCAGCCGAAGCAGTCCAATAGTCGGCATTGTTCGGATCGCCGCTCGGTCGTGTTAGGCGCGCAACTAAAGATTTGCCTTTTCCGTCTGCTTCCGTCGGCCATGGTTCTTTATCATTATATTTGAAATTCAGTACGGTATCGCCGGCGGCGGAAACAAATGCAATTCGTTCGCCGGCGTTGCTCAGGTTGCCGTCGTATTGCCCGTCGGCTGAAAACCCATAGCGCTGTTTAAAGTATTCGGCGCCGGAGCACAACACAATAAAGCCGCCCGGCGGCACTATGGTTTGCGGCGGGAATTGGTAGCTGATACCTTTGATAAACTGTGCACCCGTCAGGTTGAGAGGGGCGCCGCCGATATTTTTCAACTCGATAAACTCGAACAGATCACCGTCGAGGGTATCCGATCCGGCAATATGCGGCAGAGGATGATAGTGCAGCTCTGTAACGCGCAGACTGCTTAAATCATCATGTACTGCCAACAAAATTTCATCCACGGCGCTCCATTCATTATTAAAGAGCACCCGCGCCTTGACCCAGGTGGTCTGATTAATTGGAATCGGCCCCTTGTATTCCAAAGCCGATGAAGACAGCAACCCGCTGCTCTTTTCGTTTACGGCCGCCGTCAATTCCGGCAGGATGAGAAAATCGGAACTGGTTGTGGAAACGTTCAAGGCATGAATCGCCAGCAGATTGACGCCGGCGCGAAGAAGGCCGA
>JAPDPN010000139.1:4231-6691 GCA_034506455.1 Candidatus Zhuqueibacterota bacterium
ATGGCGTTATCGATTTGCTCTTTGCGGTATAATAACCGCTCGATGTTTCGTTCCGGCGTCAATGGACCGTCATTGAAAAAGTGCTTGTAGACGCGATCGGCGAAACGCAGACGGTACTCGGCGTTGGCGGTCAGCTGCTGGTGCAGCCATTGCGGATTGAAATGCTCGCGCTGTTCTCCGGCCGTATAGGGTCCGGTGCGGTCCTCATTGACATTAAACAGTATATGTTCGGCATCATGGCGAAAAAACTTGAAGCCGTCGGGATTGACTCGATTATAGATCGCCCAAAAATTGTTCGGCCTGACATTGCCGAGAAACTCGCTGATCGGCGCATCGAAATCACCGACGAAATAGGTGTTGATCATATAGTCGATCAAATTGTCGACGTCGAGATATTTGGGATAAGACGGGTTGCGCGTGCCGTCCGGATTGAGTCCCTGCACGCGAAAATAGGCGGCATTGTCGGAAAAACCCTTTTTGGCGAGCGCCCATAAGGCATTCCAGGCATCCAAGTTTCCGTTTGCCGCTTCGATCACATAGGGCCGGCCGTAACCGGCATCGACTTTGATGGCGTCGTAATCCTCGGGATTGCCGCCGAAATAGCGCGCGGCAAAATCAGCCTCCGAACGCTCCTGGGTATAGAAAAGCCCCCAATAGGTGCCGTTGATGTACAAATGATAGTAGCGGCTGCGGGTATAGGGTTGGCCCATGTCGCGCTGCAGGTCGCGCGAAAAGAGATCGCGAAGAAGGGTGTTGCGTTCCGCGCCGCCGTCTTTGCTGCCGGCGCCGTAAGCCCATGAATAGTTTTGTGAAGTCGCCAGATCTATTTGATCGAACTTATCGACCCCTTCATTCTCGAATAGAGGGTGGTTCAGGGTTCCTTCGCCGTACTCTTTGCGGAAGAAATAGCGAAAGGCGTGTTTTCGGTTGGTGCCGACACGACTGTAACCGCCGCGGATGCGCACGCCGCAGTTGATGTGGAAACCGTCAGAACCGTCCGGGTTGAGAAGCTCAAGCGAACATGGTCGTTCCCATTCCTCTCCTCGTTGAATAGCGTTGACAAAAATGCCGGTGGCGGGATTGAACAGGTCCTCCAAATCCATTACCATGGACATCGAGGGGATGTCGAGCAGTGCGGCTTCCATCTTGTTGCGATACCGCGAGTTGGTGTAGACGGACGGATCCATGCCGTAATCCATTAACTGGCCGTTGACGGAACTTCCATGCGCCGGCCATTTCGGCCCGGGACGCTGTCCGTCCGGTGAAAGCTCGGTGACCAGCTTGGCAAAAAGATAGGTGTGCGTGACCATGTTCGTCACCGGCTGATTGTTGAGCACGGCGATCGCGCGTACGCACACTCCGGGCGCCCGATCACGATTCGTCGTGTTGCGCGGATCGATGTGTACAACAGCAGGCGATTTAGCCGATAGAGCGGTTTTGCTGGTCAACGGATCCTCACCATTGAAGGTGTATTTGATCGTCGCCCCCTCCACAGGCGAGGTAATGGTTACATCCAGAGGATTCTCGTAAAATCCCCTGGGCGGATCGAACGTCAGCTTTTTGCTTTGCGCCGACGCTGAAAACGCACTAATAATCAGTATGAGGTATATGCTGTAGGTCTTCATGATTCCTCTCTCGTTGCCGTTTGCATTTGTATGGTCTGCGCAGAGGCGATTTGATGCCGTCGTTTGCAGGTTGTGAGGTTGTATTGCAATTTATCGGATCTCAATATTGGCGCCAACAACGGCGCATGAGCACCACAGTGGCGCTCGAACACAAGTCCATGACTCGCTGTAAAGGAGAACAGCAGTTTATTGGGCTTTTTGCCTTGACCACCGTTCGATTCGGCGTATCAAAAGGATAGACGCCGTACCGTCGTACGGCAAATTCCTGCGGAACTGTTTTCGGGCTGCGGCTCATGGTAAGACCGGCGGTCAAGCCGTTCCTTCGGCAGAAGTCGGCAACCCTCGCATCAACGCGACCGAAAGGGTAAGAAATAACCGAGCTGCAAGTGCCTAAACGCAATCTTAACAAAAAACGCGCCATATTGATCTCTTGTTCCAACTCCTCATCGTTTAGGCCGCACAGGTCCTTGTGGGTCAAGCCGTGGATGCCGATCTCCCAACCGGCTTTGGTCAGGGCTTCAATCTGCCGCCAATCCATCAGCCTGGCGCGCTGTCCCGGAAGCCGGACATCCCATGCATTCCATTGGCCGATGAAGGCGGGATTGACAAAGACGCTTGCCTTGATGCCCTCAGCCTGTAGAATGGGGAAAGCGTGCAAAACAACCGACTCGTAGCCGTCATCGAATGTCAAAGCCGTTTGTCCCGAAGGCAAGCCCTCTGCGACAAGCTCGCCGACGGTCCGAATCTGTAAATCGGCGCGCAAAAGAGCTTTGATTTGGCGCGCAAAAAGTTTGGGGGTGATGTTGGTCACCCCCAAACTGAAATGCGGATCCAC
>JAPDPN010000140.1:0-2964 GCA_034506455.1 Candidatus Zhuqueibacterota bacterium
CGACTCGTGATCCGGGCGGCCAGCTGCGAAGGCAGGCATTCCAATACGACGCTGAAAGCGCCGGCCGTCTGCATGGATTGAGCAGCGGCAAGGATTTGTTCGGCTTCGCTTTCATCTCTGCCGACGACGCGAAAACTCTTTTCGCTTTGCGGCAAATAGCCCAGGTGTCCCATAACGGTATAGCCTGCAGAAGAGAGAACCGCAACGATGTCGGCTCTGCCCTCCGGTTTGACGGCATCGGCACCCGCCTCAACCAAAAGATGCGCGCTTTCAAGGGCTTTTTCGGGAACCTTATAAGACCCGGCCGGCAAATCGGCAACTAAAAAAGTATCGGGAGCGCCCCGCCGAACCGCGGCCGTGTGGCGAATCATGTCCTGAAGCGTGACATGGGTTGTTCGCGGATAGCCCAGAATTACATTGCCGAGTGAATCGCCGACCAGCAGCATGTCCACCCGGCCGTTCAGCAGCCGGGCAAAACTATAGTCGTAGCACGTCAGCATAACGAGTTTTCGGTGCCCCTTGGCGGCGCAAATTTCCGCGGCGCTCTGCATGGCTAAAAGTTCAGCTCCTCACCGAATATATAGTTGTCGATGAGTCGAGTTTTGCCGATAAAGACGGCGAGCGCCAAAATGTCCCCCGGGCGTACTGTTTCTACATCGTTGAGTTGACGGTCAACGATCTGAAAATAGTCGATGCGCGCAGAGGGCGCCGACTCGATTACTTGACGCAATTCCTCGATAATCCGACTTGCCTGGGCGTTTTCCCAAGGGAGGGAGGCCGCCTTTTTAATGGCTTGGCTGAGGACTACCGCTTCTTTTCTTTCCTGCGGCGAAAGATAAAGGTTGCGCGAGCTCATGGCCAGGCCGTCGGGTTCACGAACGATCGGACAAGGAACGATTTGGATGTTAAAATTGAGATCCTGCACCATTTTTTCGATGATGAGCAGCTGCTGCAGGTCTTTGCGGCCGAAATAAGCGCGGTCGGGTTGCACGATGTTGAACAGCTTGGTGACGATCGTGCATACGCCGCGGAAATGGCCCGGCCTGCGCAACCCGCAAAGATGATCCGGGAGGCCGTGCATATCGACAAAGGTCTGTATGTCGCCGCCGATCAATTCTTCCGCAGGCGGATGGAAAACCATGTCGGCGCCCAGCGATTCCAGAAGCGAAAAATCGCGCTCGGGCATGCGCGGGTAAACGGCAAAGTCCTCGTTAGGACCGAACTGCAGCGGATTGACAAAGATCGAGACGGCGGTAACGTCGTTTTCCGAGAGGGAACGGCGGACAAGAGACAGGTGACCTTCATGCAGCGCGCCCATGGTCGGCACAAAGCCGATCGTATGTCCATTCTTTTTCTGCTCGGCGACCCACTGCCGAGTTTCACCAATGGTGGTACAGATTGTCATTTGCCATCATTAGTTGAAAGACCTGATCTTCTCGGCACATCAGCGCTTGAGAAAACCTGAGTGAAGCGAAAGCCATCTATGTTGTAAAAGCCAGAGTTTTTGAAATGCGCCGCGCCGACGCCGAGGTACTTTAGTGCGGGGTTGTGCATATTTTGACGATGTCCGGCAGATTCATACCAACTTTTGACGACGGCCTTTGCCAGACTCTGATAAGTATGATTCGGAATCGCCTCCCCCATATATTTATAACTGAAATAATTTTGTCCATGTACGGGCGGATAGACCGGCTGGTTCGGCGCAAACTCAAGGCCCCAGTGCTCGGTAATATTTTCCGCCAGCGCACAATCACGGATGCCGACTGCCGCAGCGCGCTCGGTCAAAGTGGTTTTGCCTTTTACCGGACTCGTATGCGAAAAAAAATTATGGTTAACCATATCCAAAGAATGCTCTCGGGCGGCTTGTTCCAGGGCATTGGAATGATGAAACTCGGGCAATTGGTGCAGCTTTCTGATTCGGTTCGTCTCGTAAAAAACGGCCGCATGAAGAAGAGGAAAATCGATATGTTCCATATCGATTCGTTCCAATGCCGGCGGATAAGCGGCGAAGGATTTTTCGTCGAATTTTTCATATAAATCTGCAGACCAGGAGCTCCGGCCGAAAAGAGAAGAAATACAAAAAGCGATCAGTAATAATAAGAAGCGGTAACTCATGCCTAAGCCTCTTTACCTTAATAATATAGGCTTTTTTATGGAATTTTCAAATCGGAAAGGCATGATCAAGTTGTTTCTTGAAATGATATAAAAAAAGAAATGATTGGCTGTTGACCATTAAAATATCCTTGACTCATTTATTAATTATCGCTAAAATTATTTTAACAAAATTCAAAGAACGTTGATCTTTTTATTTTGTTCCTGAAAAAGACTTGATAAGCAGTGCCTGCCCTTTTAAAGTGATCGAAAAAATACAAAATTCATGAGCAAATGACTTTTGCTCAATTATCAAAAATTTCCTTCCAAAAGAGTTGTATAATGATTTCTGTTTGCCCCTTCTTAAACACATCTGCAACTCCCATCGATTCAACCAAGAATACAAGTTTGAACTTTAGGAAAGGGATGTACTATGGGACGACTGGTCATCGGGTTATTGCTTGTTGTCATTCTTACGACAGGACTCTTGGCGCAGACGGCCGGCAAGATTGCGGGGACCGTGACGGATGCCGCGACCAACGAGCCTCTGGTCGGCGTCAATGTGGTGATCGAAAACACTTATTTGGGCGCCGCAACCGATATTGAGGGCAAGTACTTTATTCTCAACGTTCCGCCCGGCACTTATCGCGTCAAGTTCATGCTCATGGGCTACCAGAGCAAGACGGTGGAAGGCGTCGATGTGTCGGTCAACCGGACGCGAACCCTAGATGTCAAGCTGCAGCAGACAACGCTCGAGTTGGGCGGCGAGGTCGTTGTGACGGCTGACCGCATCACCGTCAAAAAGGACCAAACCAGCTCCATCCGCAACGTCTCATCCGAACAGATGAGCGTGCTGCCGGTCGAAAACACCGG
>JAPDPN010000140.1:3064-6671 GCA_034506455.1 Candidatus Zhuqueibacterota bacterium
CACACCGGCGACGGCAGCTATGTGCCGATGGACTGGTACCAAGGCATCAATCTGAACGGCAAGCTGACGTTCCGCGCGCGCAATCTAAAAATGTCGTTGATGTATCTGCATAACTCCAGCGAGTCTCAGAACTACTCTCACACAAATAAATACAAACCGGACGGCCGCGCCCGTAATCACAGCAACAGCAACATGGTGACCTATGCGATCAACCATGTCATCAATCCGCGCCTGTTCTATGACTTGAAATTCTCTTATTCCAAAAACTATTACGGAAATTATGTTTTCAAAAATCCGTTAGATCAGCGCTATATTCACGACCGATACGCGGCGAATCAATCCTACACCGGCTTTTTGACCGGCGGTCAGGACAAAGGCCATTACGAATCGACCACGGACAAGTACCAGGCGCGACTGGACTTGACCTGGCAGGTAAACAACAATCATGCGATCGAGACCGGCGCCGAGGTGGTGAAATACAACTATGACGTCGCCTGGCACCAGATCCTCAATCTCTACCGCAATACCATGGCCTCCGCCATCCTCTATGCGCCGGAGATTACCGGCGACACGACGGTTTATGCCGACACCTACAAGAAAAAGCCGGAACAAGCAGCAATCTGGTTATCGGATAAAATGGAGTTCGACCAAATGGTGATCAACCTCGGCGTGCGCGCCGAATATTTCGATCCCAAGACCGTCTATCCGTCCAACTATCGCAACCCCAACAATCTGCTGCAGAAAGAGGATACACCGGAATGGATCAGCACTTACCCCAAAGCCGACCCTAAATTCAATGTTGCGCCGAGACTCGGCCTTTCCTATCAGCTGGGACAAACGGCCCTGCTGCGTTTCAGCTACGGCCATTTTTATCAGTATCCGCCTTACAGCTCGATGTATCAGAACGATAACTATGTGATTGCGCCGACCAATTACGCCAGCACGCTCGGCAATCCGCAGGTGGAGCCGGAGATGACGGTCAGTTACGAAGTAGGTCTGTGGCAAATGCTCAATCGTTTTATGGACCTGGAAGTCGCGTTGTGGTACAAAGATATTTACAACTTGTCGACCGTCAACATCGTAACGACCTATAATGCCGTACGCTACGGATTGTATGGAAATAAGGACTATGGTAATGCACGGGGATTGGAGCTTAAATACAAAGCCCACGTCGGCAGCTTTTTCGGCGAGGTGAACTATACGCTGCAGTATACGCGCGGCAATGCCGATAATCCGCAGTTCACCTTTAATCGCGCCGGCAACAGCCAGGACCCCATTCCGACACTGATTCCGATGAGCTGGGATGAGCGCCATACCCTCAACATGCAGTTGGCCTATAACCGGAAAAAGTGGAGCGTTTCGCTGATCGGTTGGTTGGGTTCCGGAGCGGCCTTTACTTGGACGCCCATCGATCAGAACCCGCTGAACCGCGTCTATTTGCTGCCGAACAACGGTAAAAAGCCGTTTCATCACTCTTTTGATCTGAAAGTGACCTATGATATTATCAGCATCCGCAATACCAAATTGCGGTTCACCATGTATGTCTATAATTTGTTCGACAAGCTGAATGAGAACGGTGTCGATCCGCATACCGGTCGGACCAATCAGGCCATTATTCGTCCGCAGGATCGCCTTGGCCATTGGAGCGATTTCAGCACCTATGAGGAAAGAATCTACAATCCGGCCAACTGGTCGGCTCCGCGCCTGGTAAAACTTGGACTGGGTCTTGTCTTTTAATTTGAACCAGAGCGGTTGATGAAGCATGCAAAGACAAAAATTCTAGGAAAGGATAAAAGATGATGAAGCGTCTGTTCCTAATGATCCTTTTTATCGGCTTGTTCATCCTCCCGCCGGACTTGTGGGCGCAAAGCCGCCCGTATGACGGGCCGGAGGACGGCGCCGGCGATCCTTACTTGGAGCGCGAAGGATTCATGACCGGCAACCGCGTGCAGCTGCTGTTCAAGAACAATACCGAATTGGGCGACTATCCGCGCAAGGACGCTGTGCGTTGGCCGCGGGGCATCGGCGGCAACGTGATGCACGACGGCCTCGGACTGCTGATCACCGCACCGGTGTTCATTACCCAGGACTCTATTCCCGTAACCGATACGACCATGATTCGTATCCTTTCGCTGCAGGGATTGATCGATACGCTCTTTTATTGCGAAACGAACTATCGCGAAGAAATGGACCGCGACCCGACCGGCCAGATCGAGTGGGGGCTGCATCCGGCGCCGGGCTATATGAACAATCTGAGCGAAACGCCGGCCATGAGCAATAATCCCAACTCCTGGCCGCCCGAGGGCTGGCTCTATACCAAACGCCTGCGCCGCTGGGCAGGTGAGTGGGACGGCCGTTTCGGCCGCGGCATCATGTACGCCGATTTGGAGGCTTATTTTGTCGCCAACGACGCGCAGGATCAGGAATATCTCGGGGCCGATGATAAAGTCAAATATTACCCGCGCCCCGGCATCAAAATCGGCGATTTTGATCCTTCAGTTACAGTACAAAAAGGCTGTCCCTGGGGGGGGTTGGGTGTACGCGTCAAGCAGCGCCTCTACCAATGGAACAACCCGATGGCGCAGGATTGTATTTTTACCGAATACACCATTGCCAACAACTCCGAGTACGATCTGCCGTACATGGCCTTCGGCGCCTGGCTGGATAACGATATCGGCGGCGAAAACAGCGGCGAAGACGGCAGCTTCAGCCGCGAGCTTAACATGTCGTACCAGTGGGACACCGACGGAGTCGGAGAAGACGGATACCCGACCGGAACCGCCGGTTATGCTTACTTGGAAAGCCCGGGCATTTACGGCGACGGCAAGGACAATGACCGCGACGGGTTAATCGATGAACGCCGCGATAACGCGGCAACGCGAATCATCGGGCCTACCGACAATATCGTCGACCTGCAGGCTTTTCTGCGTTTTTACGGCAAAAAGGAATCGGATCTCAAACCGCATTGGGATGCGGACGAGGACGGCGACTGGGAGGACGGCGAGGATCTCAACGGCGACGGCATCTATCAGCCGAACGAATATGCCGGCGACGACGTCGGTTTGGACGGCGTGGCGCCCGGCGAAGAAAACTATTACGGACCCGATGAGGACGGCACCGAATGCAACCATCGGCCGGACCTGCGGGAAGGGTATGCCGAACCGAATTTCGGGTGGACCGATGTATCCGAAACCGACATGCTCGGCTTGACCACGCTTCTTTACACGGAGGCCATCCCTCACGTCGAACCGTATTACGGCTGGTTCCGCAACGACAAATCGATGTGGGAGCGGATGACGTTGCTTGACTCGCTCGAGTCCGGAGCTACGGACATCAATAACTTGTTTGAGCTTTTTGCCACCGCCATTTTCCCATTATTCAAAGGTAATACCGAGTTCATTTCCATCTCTCAGCTGCATTCCTACGATGACTTGGCCGGACTCACTTCGCCGCAGCATTCGGCGCCGGCGTTGTTCACTTTGAAAAAGACCGTACAGGTCATCTATGAAAAGGATTACCGCTTTGCCCAGCCGCCGAAAATGCCGACGCTGCGCGCCATCCCGGGCGACGGCTTTGTGCAGCTGATGTGGGACAACCGCGCCGACCG
>JAPDPN010000141.1:0-6633 GCA_034506455.1 Candidatus Zhuqueibacterota bacterium
AAGCTGCTCAGTCAAAAGTACGTTCGGCAGCCAGTAGGCTTCTATTCCTCTTTCTTCATACTCGGGTTGCAGCCTTTGCGCCGCCAGATGCACCACAGCATCGCACCCGCTGCAGACGTCCTGCAGGTTGCTCCAGTCGCTGTCGAGCACGCGAATCTCCGCACGAGGGTCGATTCGAGTTGCCGCTCCAATATTGCGGACCAGCGCCGCGACTTGATACCCTTTCTCCAAAAAGTGCCTTACCGTCGCCAGTCCAATCATGCCGTTTGCACCCGTGACGAGCACTTTCATCCGCTCACCTCGATATAATAGCCGACTTTTTCCAACACACCGTTTACGGCGACTACCGTTTCGCCTTGTTCGTAATAAAACTCGTGGTACGCGCTTTCGGGAGGAACAGAATAATGCGATGGGTCGAACCGAGTATTCGGAAGAGCAGTCATAAAAGTCAAATTTGCGGAACCGAGATCTCGGCCTTTTAGATTTCCTTTGGGTTGATCCAGAAGGGCGTTTAAACTTGCCTCCAATAAATTGACGCCGGTCGTTCGCTCAATCAGACGCCAGAGGTGGCAGCCGTCCAGCCGCGGGGTCACTTCTATGATCTTTGGACCGTCGGCTGCGAGTTTGATCTGAAAATAGACAGGCCCTGCCGTGATGCCGAGGGCTTTTACGGTTTTTTCGATTAATTGCCGGGTTGCCGCGGCCAAGGCTCCTTTACAGGTCCGCGAAGGCGAGACATGGGCGCGCGGAATTCCGCAGGGAAGGTCGCTGAACACCAGCCGATCGGTGATTTGGCAAAACTCTACCACCCCGATATCAACCCAAACATTAGCAGATATTTCCGGTCCTTCGACAAATTCTTCAATGATGACCTGTCCGGTTGGCGAGTAGTGGCGCGCCGTGAGGACGGCCTGCTTCGCTTCAGCGCGGCTTTCGACACGCCGTACCCCCCGCTGTCCTTGACTATCGGCCGGCTTGACAATTGCCGGATAAAGGCGCCATTTATCCAGATCCGCCTCGGAATCGATGCTCTGAAATCGGACGGAGTTTAAGCCCGCATTCTCCAGCAATCGCCGAAGAGTGATTTTATTTGCTGCTGCATCGATTATGTCCGGCCCGATAAAAGACGGCTTCTCGAGCGCTGCAGAGACATAGGCTGCAGAGCGCACTCCTATATCCGAACCGATCGAATAGATCAGGTCTATTCTTTCATTCTGCGCCAGGCGAATCAAGGCATCGATGTCGACGATATCGATCAGTTCGAAGCGATCGAGATATTTCAGCGCATTACCTTGATGACGACAGCTGCAGCCTATAACATAGCAGCCTTTTTCCTTAAAAACTTTTGCCGCATCGGCTTGAGGCGGAGCAGTACCCAGGAGGAGTATTCTGCGCAATGGATCTCCTTATTACGGCTGAATATGTTGATCGAAAAATACAAATTATCATCAAAAAATGAAATTCATGTCTTCGGCTTTATGATTGACGTTTGCTGCAGATTTTGAACGGTATTCGCTATTCGGGCGATGAGTGAACTCAAGGGGGATTTTATTTTGAATTTATCCGAAATTCTTGTAAATTTTAAATGTTTTGAAGCAAAAGCTGCAGCTGAACCGAATAAGTTCAGCTGCATTTTGTTTCGAACCCTTTAGCAGCATCGTTGATAAGGAGGCTGAATGCATTTGACCGACCTGCTTTCACCGGAGGTCATCAAGGTTCCCTTGGCAGGCAAAGAAAAATATGAAATCATCGAAGAATTGATTGGACTATTGGACAAAGCCGGTCGTTTGGAAAATCGGGATTTGGCTTTGAACGCGGTGGTGGAAAGGGAGAGACAGATGAGCACCGGTATGGGCGACGGCATCGCCATCCCGCATGCCAAAACCGATGCGGTCAAGGAATTGTCCATCGCCTTCGGCATCACACGGCATGATGTGGACTTTCAGGCCATCGACGGTAAGCCTGTACGGCTGTTTTTTCTGCTCGTCGGGCCGACCGATCAGACCGCGCTGCATCTCAAGATGCTCAGCCGCATCTCCCGACTGATGCATAAAAAGGAATTTCGCGATCAACTGCGCACCTGCATGGATGCCGAAGAGGTGCTTCAGGTCATCGGTGCGGAGGAAAGAAAGTATTTTCCAATATAAAGTTTTTTGATCGGCCGGAAGCGGAAAAAGCGTGTGAAAGTAGACAATCTTACTGTGACGACGTTGTTGCTTCACACAGCCGACGGCTGAAAAGGAGGTCGAGATGCCTTTTTGTCCCAAGTGCGGTTACGAATACGAGGTCGGCGTGATCAAGTGCGCCGACTGCGGCGTCGAGCTGGTCGATCAGCTTCCGTCGGCGCCTGAACCCAAGGAGGAGGAATGGGTGCTGCTGCGGACACTGCCGGGGCGCGCCTATGCCGAAATGGCGAAAGAAGCGCTCAATCATGCCGGTATACCGGCCTCCATCAAACCGGGCGCACTGGCCGGCAGCCTGTTGGTGGCCGGAACAGACGGCGAATGCAGCCTGATCGTTCCCAAGCGGCGCAAAAAGCAGGCTGAAAAGATTCTCAACGATATGATGGATCATATTTGAGTCTGGCGATGCCTTATCAATCTTTGACCGGAATGCGGGATGTCCTGCCGGACGAGCAGCCGTATTGGCGCACGATTGAAAAAAAGATCTACGAGATCACCGCGCTTTACGGTTACCAGCGGGTGGATCCGCCGATCCTGGAAGAAACAGCGCTCTTTGTCCGCGGCGTCGGCGATGCGACGGATATTGTCGAAAAAGAGATGTATTCCTTCATCGACAAGGGCGAAAATCAAGTCACGCTGCGGCCCGAGTTTACGGCCGGCTTTATGCGGCTTTACCTGCAGAACGGACTGCACAAACTGCCCAAGCCGGTCAAATTGTTTTCCATCGGACCGATCTTTCGCTATGAAAAGCCGCAGTCGGGACGATTTCGTCAGCACACGCAATTCAACGTCGAGGCGATCGGCGAGCAGGATGCGGCGCTCGATCACGAGGTGATGTCGATCGCCTGGCAGCTTTATGCCGAGCTGGGCTTCAAGGGGCTCTCTTTTCAGCTCAACAGCACCGGCTGTCCTCGCTGTCGACCGATCTATGTCGCCAAGCTGCGCGAATACTATCAAGGCCGCGTTCGTGAAATATGCGACGACTGTAGACGCCGCTTGGAGCGTAATCCGCTGCGGCTGCTCGACTGCAAGAAAGACCAATGTCAGCCGCACATCCGCACGGCGCCGGTCATCGGCGACTACCTGTGCGAAGAATGTGCGCGCCACTTTGCCGCGCTCAGGCGCTACCTCGATCTGACCGAACGCCGCTATGTGGTCAATCCGCGGCTGGTTCGTGGGCTCGATTATTACACCAAAACCGTGTTCGAGGTGTGGGCCGAAGGCATCGGCGCCCAAAACGCCATGTGCGGCGGCGGCCGCTACGACGGTCTGATCGAACAATTGGGCGGCGAACCGACGCCGGGAATCGGATTCGGCTCCGGCATCGAACGCATCATCATGAGCATGCAGCAGCAGGGCATCGAGCCCGAACCGCTGCCGCAGCCGATGGTCTTTGCGGCGGCGCTCGGCGAGGCGGCGCGGGAACAAGCCCTTCGCCTTGTTTTCAGCCTGCGCGACGCCAAGATCGGAACCCTCTTTTCGTTCGGCGACAAGAGCATCAAGGCGATGATGCGCGACGCCAACCGCCGCAACGCCCGCCTTGTAATCTTGATCGGCGAAGACGAGCTGGCGCAGGGCAAGGCGGCCGTCAAAAACCTCCTCGACGGCAGTCAAAATCTGGTTCCTCTCGATCAAGTTGTCGACTTTATCAAGCATGAGCTCGGGTCGTAACGACGCTGTTACATTCCCCCCTCTTTCGCTGCAGCGGCTGAAAAGCATTCGTGCGCTGAAGCAGAAAAAATACCGCCGCGAAACCGGCACGACGTTGATCGAAGGCGTCCGCTTGTGCGAAGAGGCGCTGGCAGCCGGCATCGATATCAAAGTCGTCATAATCACCCCCGAAGCGCTCGCTTCTGAACGGGTCGCCGAACTGGCGCGCGAGTGCGCCGCCGATGGATTAGAGGTTTTCACCTTATCGCGCGATCGGTACCTTTCACTTTCCGATGAGCCTTCACCTGTCGGGCTGGCCATGGTGGTCCGCTTGCCTGTCGTTCAGCCTTGGCGCGGAAAAGAGCCTTTGCTTTTGGCGCTCGACGGCCTGCAGGATCCGGGCAACTTGGGAAGCGCGCTTCGCTCCGCCGCATGGTTCGGAGTTGATCGGGTGTGGCTGAGCAAGGGATGTGTCGAGCTGAGCAATCCGAAGGTCCTGCGCGGCGCCATGGGAGCCGCCTTCCGCCTCGCCGTTGAAGAAGAGGTCGATTTGATGCAGCGCTTCGCGGAAGCGGAAAAAAAAGGCTACTGTATCTGGGCGGCCGTGCCGGTTAACGGCGAACCTTTGACGAGTTTAAAGCCTACAGGCAAGGACCTGCTGCTCATCGGCAGCGAGGCGCACGGCGTCGCCGCAGAGCTCGTACAGAGTGCAAATCGTCGATTCACTATTCCCAAAAGCGGCTACGGCGAATCCCTGAATGCAGCCGTGGCGGCCTCCATTGCGCTTTATCATTTTACGCTTATGAGGTGAACGTTTGGACGACCTGCAGAAAAACGGTGATCTGACCCCGAGCGACATCTCGCGCATTTTGGCGGTGACCCTTTTGGTCTTTATGGTCTTTTTTCTCGTCTCCGGTTATCTGAGCAACGGCGCGGCGCTGGTCCTCGGCGAACTGCTGCTCATTTTACCGGCGCTCTATTATGCCAAGAAAAGAGGCGCAAGTATACGCTCGACTTTTCGACTTTACAGCGTCAGGCCCAAAGTTCTTTTTGCCGTGCTCTTGGTCTTTTTGCCGCTCTATGTTTTGACCGACGAGCTCGACCGTATCATTCAGATGCTGGCGCCCATGCCCGAGGAATGGTACGAGTCGATGATGGAGATGGTCACTTTTACCAATTGGCGGGAAGCGATCGCCGTACTGTTCGGCGGAGCCGTGGTCGCTGCGGCGGCCGAGGAGATGCTCTTTCGCGGTTTGCTGCAGCGGGCGCTGGAACGGTTCCGCGATCCGGCTTCGGCAATTGTCTCGGCCTCGGTTCTGTTTGCGCTCGTTCATTTCAACCCGTGGACCTCAATCCAGATTTTGCTTTTGGGCGTTGCACTCGGTTACGCTGCATGGCAAAGCGGCAGCGTCATCCCGTCGATGATCCTTCATGGACTCAACAATCTGTTATCGATACTGTTCGTCAACGCACCGCCGGAGATGCTGAGCGGCTATGAAGGCGAGATGCACGTTCGACTGCCGGTTCTGCTTGCGGCGGCAGCTGCTTTTTACCCGGCCTGGCGGCTGTTCGTACAGACGTGCCGAGAATCAACTCTCGATCGCGAAGCAACGAATTAAAACATGTTCCGGAAAAAATAGAGCTTTTGCTTCTGCTTCCTCTGTTTTTGCATCGCTTATTTTTCCGCAAAATCCCTGCTTTCCGATATATTTTGACAGACAATCACTAATCATTCTACCGCTCGATTGGAGTTTATGAAAATCGTCATTTTCAACGAAGACCTGCGCTCGGAAATGCAAATGTACTTGGCGTTGAGCAACCTCTATGACGTCACCATTGCCGACAGCGAAGACGACCTGCTTCAGCTATTGGACCGCGGCTCAGCCGATTATGCCTTTGTCGATTTAGATTCCGGCGAAGAAGCGGAGAATCAGCAGAAGCGGTTGGAAATCGCCGACCGCATCCGCAAGAAACATCCGCAAATGAAGATCGTCGGCATCTGCAGCGACAAAAACCGCCTGCCGGAAGACGCAGCCCGCGCCGGAATCAAATTCGTCACGCGGCCCATTCGCAATCGCGATTTGCTGCAAGTTATCGAGTAACGCGCCTGCCTTTCCGATTTGAGCCGATGCCCCGCATCGGCTTTTTTTTTGAAAAAGGGGTTGTTTTTCTGTCTGCTTTCATGTAAGTTTAACCATTCTCGCGCAGATCCGCGTGGAGATTGGTGCGATCATTGACTGCACAAGTCCCTGTGTTCAGCAGCCCGCCGCGACTGCCCGATAAGCGACTAGCGGACGAAAAAAATGCCTGAAAGAAAAACGGATGCGGATTTTTTGGTGATCGGCAGCGGCATTGCCGGTCTTTTTGCCGCCCTTAAATTGGCCGATGCGGGGTCGGTCATTATCGTGACCAAGCGCAAAAGATCAGACTCGAACACCGCATGGGCGCAAGGCGGCATCGCTTCAGTCCTGAGCGAAACCGACTCGTTTGAGGAGCACATTCGCGATACACTCGAAGCAGGCGCCGGATTGTGCCGTCCGGATGCGGTGCGCAAGATCGTGGAACGGGGTCCCTCGCTGATTCGCGAGCTGGCGGAGCTGGGCGTGCCCTTTACGCGCACGGAGGAAGGCGAATTCGATCTCGGTCGCGAGGGCGGACACCGAGCGCGGCGGATTGTGCACGTCAAAGATATGACCGGCTTTTACATCGAGCGGACACTGCTGGAGGTCGTCGCGCAAAAGCGCAATATCCTGCTGCTGGAGAATCACGCGGCCATCGATTTGATTACCGAGCATCATGT
>JAPDPN010000142.1:0-4165 GCA_034506455.1 Candidatus Zhuqueibacterota bacterium
AAGGGGAACGAGTGGCGGGCGTTGTGGAAACGAGCGGCGAAGACGAAATTGTGCTGGTGACGGCCGGCGGATTGGCAGTCCGTTTTTCCGAACAAGAGGTTCGTGATACCGGATTGGCGGCCGGCGGGATGCGCGGCGCTGCGCTTGAGGACGGTGATCAAGTGATTGCGCTGGTTAGAGTGGCGCGGCCGAACGGTTTTCTGGTCACCATAACGCAGCGCGGATATGCCAAACGGACGCTTTTAAAAGAGTATGCTTTGATCCATCGCGGCGGTAAGGGCGTCATCACTCATAAGATATCCGACAAAACCGGCTCGATCGCAGCGGCTTTGGAAGCCGATGAAAAGACAATGCTTCTTGTTGTCTCCAAAAACGGAAAAATGAAAAAGGTCAAGGCTTCCGGTATCAAAGTCGCCAATCGTGCGGCGGCAGGGGAAGCAATTATTGCTTTGACACAAAAAGATGTTATAGCCAAGCTCTTGATTGCACCGGAAGAGTCGCTGAAGAGGGCTTGAGGCGGAAAAGACGGCAAGAAAGAGTCGGCTTGTTCGGCAGCAATTAAGTAATCAGTCGGTCAGGATATTAAAATTTTCGGGGGATGATAACTCAATGATATGGGAACGACGCGATCAGTCGGCAGATCTTGATGCGTCGGATTAAAGATAAGGCCTTTTCCAACTACCGCGTTATCAGAACTCAAATCCGGCAGAAAAATGCAGCATCGGACTCTGTCCCGAAGCTTTGGCGAGTGTAAACTGCAGAGGGCCGGCGGGCGTCTTGACGGCTGCCTCGACCGCAAAGCCGGTGATGAAATCCGATCGCTGCACCGACTCGAAACGGTTCCAGGCCGCTGCCGTATTGAACTGTACGGCCAAGTAGAAGGGCATTGAAGCGAGGCGGCAGCATTCTCGGCGAAGTTCGGCGCCGGCTTGGAACATTTGTCGCCCCCAAAGTTGTCCTTCGTAAAGTCCGGGAAACGAGATGCGGCCGCCGATGCGAAACTGCTCGGAATAGGGCGTGGTCATGTCCGAGGTCCCCCAAATGATTTTCGGCGAAAAAGTCCAGGCTTTGCCGATGGGATTGTGGGTGGAAAGCTGATTCATGACTTTGAAAAAAGAAATATCCGCGCCCAGAAATCGGCCCGAGGAAATTTCATAAAAGAAGACATGATGTTTGCCGCTGTGGGCAAAGGGATTTTGATCGCGCGTGTCGACGACGGTCTTGAATCCCAGGGTATTGATGCTCAGGCTGCCGGTGTCATAGCCGTATCCGCCAAGCGGGTCCAAGTCTATTTCCTCCATGCGCAGCAGAGCCGACAAGGCGCCGAAGCGGGCGATCTGTCGCCCCAGCTCCGCATCCATTCCTGAAGCGATGCGGAGGTATCTGCCGGTCCGCCGAAGCTTTTCATAGGCAAAGTATTCGGATTGATAATGATGAAAGTTAATGCGCGCGGTATAAAGGCTTTGAAATATCTGATCTGCCGTATAACCGATGAAGGTTTTAAAATCTTTGCCGCCGTACTGCAGATGGACCGTTAAATCATTGCCGGTACCATTAAAGTTTTCATCCGCAAGCTCGCCAAAGATTTTAGCCCCACGGTCGGTATCCACCCGTACGCCGGTGAGCAGCATGGTCGAAGGCCTTTCCTGGAGGCGGAATTCCACCCGATGAAGATTTTCATGGCTTTTGACATGAAGATTGACGCCGCGGAAAAGTCCTGATGCAAAGATGTTTTCCAAGCTGGTGCGGGCATGGTCGAGTCGGAAAAACTCGCCTTGATGAATGGCAAGCTCACGATCGACGACATAGCGCTTGGTCTTTTTCAAGCCGGTTATGGAAAGCTCATGGATGAGACCTTCGGAAAGATAGACGGAGGCAATTCCTTGCTCTCGGTCAAAAACCACACGGTCAATTCGCGTCAGTGAAAAACCTTTTTCGCGGTATAGGGTAAGCAGGCGTGCAACGGCATTTTCCATACGGCGGCTGCTGTAGGGACGCCCCAATGCTTCGGCAAAAGCATTTTTCAAAGAATCCTGCGGAAAAATTGAAGCGCCGTAAGTGACGATATCCTTGAGAATGGGATTCTCTTCGGCGTGAATAATCAAAACGGTACGCTCTTCTTTGCGCAACAGATCAGCAGACAAGCTTTCATAATCTCCGGAAGCAAACAGGCGGTGAAGGAGATAATTGATTTCGCTCATGCTCGTGGTAAAGGGAAAATCTCTTTGCACAAGCTCCTCTTGAGGTCTTACGGCGGGACTTGCCCATTCAATCTCATCGATTTGTAGCATACTGTCGCGATCGGCAAAGCTTCGCTGCACCAGGAGCCGGCGGATTTCGGGGATTCGTTCCCGCATTCTGGTAACGCCTTCTTGAAAGAGGCTTTCCAAGGCGGCATAATTGGAAGAGTGCGAAGCCACGTCGGCAAAGGAAACGACCAGGTCGGCACGCTCGAGCTGGCGCCGATTGTGTTCCTGCTGCATGATTGTCGTAATTTGATCGGCAATTTCCCATGGGACGTTGATTTCATCACGGGGCCGTAATGGCGAAGTGGTGTCGACGGCAATCACCAAATCTGCCCCCGCGTCACGGGTTTCATTCACCGGAATGTTGCTGATCACGCCGCCGTCGACCAACAGACTGGGGCCGAGCTCGACGGGGGCAAACAACAGAGGCAGCGCAATGCTGGCGCGCATGGCTTGCGCCAAATCGCCTTGCTTTAAAAGCACCTGGGAACCGGTCAGCATGTCGGTTGCGGCAATGACAAGCGAACACCGAAGACGATCGAACGACTCGGCATGAATGGGCGCATTGAGAATCAGCTCGGTAAAGATTTGGGTGATCTTTTGACCCGGCGTCAAAGCATCAGGCACGACGAGATTGCCGTTTTCAATGCGGAACTTTAACAGCGCGCGGCCATGCTTTTCTTTTTCGCTAAGAAAGAGGTTGGACCTTTGCGGCGTATCCGACAACACCGAGCCCCAGTCAACCGTGCGCGCCATTTCGAGAAGCTCGGCGGGAGAATAACCTGATGCATACAGGCCGCCGATGACCCCGCCGATGCTGGTACCGACGATGACGTCGACGGGAATGTCTTCTTGTTCTAATACCTGTAATACGCCGATTTGGGCGATGCCGCGCAAGCCGCCGCCGCTGAGAGCAAGCCCGATTTTAGGCCGCACGGCAACCTTGACGGGCGGAAGTCCGTATGGTGAATGAACAAAAGAATAATTAAGCTCAAATCGGCGGAGCAGTTTTTCGGAAGCAGCGGAAGGCTCGACTAACGTCAGGGACAAAAGAATTAAGAGATAGTTTTTAAATTTGCGCTCGATAAATGCAAATAGTCGTACGAACTTTGTCATAATTGCTCTAATTTTGAAAAAATGTAGACAAGGAAAAGAGGAAATGCAAGTCGAAAGTAGAAATCAAAAAAGCAAGGGCCGGTTCGTTCGCATGATGGTTTTTTCCGGGCTCATGACCGCCTTGACGGCGGTCGGCGCCTGGCTTAAAATTCCTTTTTATCCGGTGCCGATAACCCTCCAGACGCTGTTCACGCTTTTGTCAGGTTCTCTGCTCTTCCCCAAATGGGCTGCGGCAAGCCAATGCGTTTATCTGCTGTTGGGATTATTGGGACTACCGGTGTTTGCCGGCGGCGGCGGCCTCCATTATCTGGTGCAGCCGACGTTCGGTTATCTCGTCGGTCTTCCTTTCCTTGCTTTTTTTTCTTCACGGATATTTCAACTCAAGCTGCGATTTGTTTCTTTAGCAGCAGCTTTGTCCGGCCTGCAGATCATTCACCTTTTGTTCGGTACTTTGTGGTTGAAAGCCGCTTTCGATTTTGTTATTCACCAAAAGTTAGGTTGGGACCAAGCGCTAAAAGCCGGAACAATTCTTTTCCTTCCATCCGCATTGATAAAAGCATTAGCCGTATCAATGCTCCATCCCAAATTGGAGCAAAGAATGCGGTAACATCTGGATAGAATGCTAAAGCAACGGATTTTTATTGCTTAAAATCTGAAATATTTTTATATTGTTATTCGCCGGAAGGCGTAGCTCAGCTAGGTAGAGCAGCGGCCTTTTAAGCCGTCGGTCGTGGGTTCGATTCCCGCCGCCTTCACGATCCGCACCCATAGCTCAACAGGTAGAGCAGCTGACTCTTAATCAG
>JAPDPN010000142.1:4265-6546 GCA_034506455.1 Candidatus Zhuqueibacterota bacterium
CGCCGGAAGGCGTAGCTCAGCTAGGTAGAGCAGCGGCCTTTTAAGCCGTCGGTCGTGGGTTCGATTCCCGCCGCCTTCACGATCCGCACCCATAGCTCAACAGGTAGAGCAGCTGACTCTTAATCAGTTGGTTCGGGGTTCGAGTCCCTGTGGGTGCACTCGTTTTTTCTCTTTGCCGTTCCTTTTCCGGCGTATGCTCCAGCACTAATCCGACCTTTATGTCTATCCCGATCCAAACGAGGAACTATGAGCACTGAACCTTTGGTCTCCGTCATCATACCCTCCTATAAGAACAAAGAGTATATTTTCGATGCTGTTTTTTCGGTTCTTCGCCAAGAAACCGATTTTGAATATGAAGTCATTGTTGTCGATTCAAGCGGTGACGATACGGCCTCGCTTTTGCGCGATCGTTTTCCTCAGATTCGCGTCATCGAGCTGCAGCAGCGCGCTTTTCCAGGTACGGCGAGAAATTACGGGATTCGTGAAGCCAAGGGGCAATTTTTCTCTTTCACGGATGCGGATTGCATTGTCCATAGGCATTGGTTGAAATATTTGGTTGAATCGCACCGTCGCGGTTATGCCGTCGTCGGCGGACGAGTCAAAAATGGAACTCCTTGGAGTCTATGGGGAACGATCGATTATTTGCTGGAGTGCAGTGATCTTTTAAAGCCCTTTGAAACAACCCGCAATTCCCATTTTGGTACCGGAAATCTGAGCCTTAAGCGCGAGATCGTTCAGAAATACGGCATGTTCATCGATCAAATCAAAGGCAGCGACAGCATCTATTGCCGAATGCTTAAAAAGAACGGCGAAACATTGTTTCATCAACCCAAAGCGCTTGTCTGGCATCGCAATCGGACGCGTCCTTCAAAGATTTTTAAAAACCAATTCGAGCTCGGATACGGTGCTGCCTTTAATCGCAGAAAATACCAATTGAAAGGCAAAGTTTTTATCGACTATCCGGTTTTGATTGTCCTTTTACCTTTTGCACGCCTGGCCGCCATCGGATTTCGGCTGCTGCGCTACAGCCCGTTCGATTTCCTTAAATTTGTTTTGATGACCCCCCTCACGTTCCCGATTTTGTGCTATTATGCGTACGGATTTGTTAGGGGCAGAGCGGACGTCTTGAAACAGGATCTTTACAACGCTGCTAAACACGATAAAGGTTAGTGATCGGCATTCGTCGGTCCTTGCCGAAAGCCAATGGGGTGATCTTGATGCCCGGAGCAGCCTGGCGGCGTTTGAATTCGCTCGTATCCACCATTTTTGCCACGCGACGCACCGTTTCCTCATCGAACCCCTCTGCAACAATTTCCTGAACGCTTTTAGACTGCTCAATGTATCTTTGCAAAATTTGATCGAGCAAAGGATAAGGAGGTAAGGAATCCTGATCCGTTTGATTAGGACGCAGCTCGGCGGAAGGAGCCTTTTCGATTATAGCCCGCGGGATAAGATCGAACCCCGCCAGACGATTGCGATATTCTGCCAGCCGATACACCGTTGTTTTGAAAACGTCCTTCAGCGGCGAAAAGCCGCCGGCCATATCGCCGTAAATAGTGCAATAACCGACGCTGACCTCGCTCTTGTTACCGGTAGTCAGCGCCAGGCAACCAAACTTGTTCGAGATCGCCATCACCAAATTGCCGCGAATTCTCGCCTGCAGGTTTTCTTCGGTGATGTCCGGTTCCATGCCTTTAAAGGTTTCGCTCAAAAGCTCTAAATAGCTCGAAAATATTTTTGTGATGGGAAGCTCGAGCAATTGAATGCCGAGATTTTCAGCAAGCTTTTTTGAATCCTGGACGCTGCCGATTGAACTGAATTGCGAAGGCATAGTAATGCCGACGACGTTTTCCGCACCCAAAGCATCGGCAGCCAGTGCCGCAACCAACGCCGAGTCGATGCCCCCGCTCAATCCCAAAACCACCTTCCGAAAACCGTTTTTACGCACGTAATCTTGAAGTCCGAGTACGAGCGCTTGGTAAATCTCCTCTTCATCGTCGGCAATGGATTTCATTGTTGCTTTCGGCAAGGGTGCAGGCCGGTCAATCTTTGCCGACAGGGTGATCGTTTTCCAGGCTGCGAACGGCGATTTAAAAGAAGCGGCCATGTTAACGAAATAGTTTCCTTTTCTTTTTTCTTCGACCGCCTCCAAGGCGATGTCGCAAAACATCAGATCCTCTGAGAAGGACGCCGCTTCCTGCAAAATTTCGCCGTCCGGCGAGACGAACAGGCTGGACCCGTCGAACACCAGCTCGTCCTGGCCGCCGACCAGATTAACGTA
>JAPDPN010000143.1:0-6403 GCA_034506455.1 Candidatus Zhuqueibacterota bacterium
TGGCCGAAGCCGTGAACGATATAGACGCAGTCGGGTCGAATGCGCTCCGTTGCCTTGACCTTGATGCGATTGCTGATAACGCCGTCCTGGTTCTTGAGCCGCACATAATCGCCGCTTTTGAGCCCGTATCGTCGGGCGACATCCTGGTTGATCCACACCTCGTTTTCGGGGAACATGTCCATCAGCAGACGGTTGGACTGCGAACGGCTGAAGGAATGCACCGGCGCGCGACCGTAAAGCAGACGAAAATAGCCGGGCGGCGGATCCTCCGGACGACGATATTTGGGTATCGGGTCGAATCCTGCCTGCGCCAACTGAGTCGAGTAGAACTCGATCTTGCCCGATGGCGTCGGAAATTCGATCGGCACGCCTTCGGAAAAATAGATAGGCTGCTTTTCGCCCAATATGACACCCTCCTGCTTCAGCTGCTCGAAACTCAAACCGGCCTTCTCGAGCCGATAGCGAAGATACTCTTCGATGTCGTTCCAGGGAAAATAATGGCCGAGTCCAAGTTTCTCCGCCAACTTTTTGGCGATCCACCAGTTGGGCTTTTGATCGTGCGGCGAATCGACCACCGGCTGCCGCAGCGCCACGAACGGCTCGCGGAACCATTCGACATTCAGATCATCGTACCGCTCGAGGTAGACCGATTCCGGAAGTACCACGTCGGCCCAACCGGCGATCTCCGCCGGAATGACGTCGATCACTACCATCAAATCGAGGTTCTGAATGGCGCGGATCGTCTCCTCCTCGTTCGGCAGGGCATGCATCAGGTTGGTCGCATAGACCATCCACCCTTTGATAGGATAAGGTCGCCCCGTGAGGGTCGCCTCGCGAATGCCGTTGGTGATCGTTTCAATGGCAAAAGGATATTTATGATCCGGATTATCGACCTTGGGCCGGATGCCTTTCGGGTAAGGCGGATAAGGATAAGCGGGGACATCCATGCTGACCGGATAGTAAAAGCCGCCCTTGACGCCCCAATTGCCCATCAGGGCGTTCAGCAGGGCAACCGCGCGAGAACGCTGAGCGTCGTCGCCGTACCAGGTGACATGCCGACCCGGGTGGATGAGAGTAGCCGGCCGATGTCGTGCCATCGCGTACGCCGTTTCACGAATCAGCTCCGGCGTAATGCCGGTTTCGGGATAAGCCCACTCAGGGGTATACCCGGCGATTTCACGCGCAAAATAGTCAAAGCCGAAAGCATATTTTTCGATAACCTCGCGGTCGTAAAGTTTTTCCGAGACAATAACGTTCATCCAGGCGAGCAGCAGGGCGAGGTCGGTGCCCGGCTTGATGGGCAGATAATACTTGGCTTTGCCGGCAGCAACCGAGAAGCGAGGATCAACGACAATGATCTCTGCCCCGGCGGCAATGGCGTCGCTGAATTCCTGCACCTGGGTGTTGTGCATGTTTTCACCCAAATGCGAGCCGATCAGCACCAGACAGCGCGCGTTGCGGATGTCGGTGCGCTCCGGCGAGCTGATCTCTTCGCCGAATGTTAACACAAAGCCGACGTCCCGCGGGCCGCGACACTGGGCAAAAGAAGGTGCCGCAATGTTGTTTGAACCGTAGGCGCGCAGGAGATGCTTGAGAAAATTCCCGCCGATGCCGTGACTGAACATCGCCATGGCTTCCGGACCATATTCGGCTTTGATTTTCTGCATCTTTTCGGCGATGAATTCGAGCGCTTCGTCCCATGTTACCACAGCCCACTCTTCCTGTCCGCGCTTGGACTTGCGCATGAGCGGAGCTTTGAGACGATCCGGATCGTAATGGGCGCCGACGCCGCCGGTGCCGCGGGGGCAGAGACGGCCGCGGCTTAGGGGATCGCGGGGGTTGCCCTCCAGTTTCCACAGTTTTCCATCTCGAACATAAGCAATGGCGCCGCATTTCCAGAAACACATGTCGCAAAAGGTCGGAATTTTTTGCACGCCTTTAGCCGTCGGGCGGGCAGACTTGCCGCATCCGGCGGCTGAAACGGCGGCCAGGGCTGCGCCCGAAATTTGTAAAAACTTTCTGCGCGAGAGAGAAGTCATGGTTTTTACCTCATTTCTCATATCGGCGGGACTGTCTTCTATTTTATTGAAGACAAAACTGGACTACTAATTTGATGATTCAAAGCCGTTTAAGATTCATAAATTTTTAAAATGGGCAATGAAAAGTGCCTCTAATTTATCTCTTGTGTTTCACTTTTGTTCTCCAAAGAGGCTGTGATAGTCTTCAGGCGTATTCATATTGAAAAAAAATTCCGGATTAAAGAACGGCAACGTTTCCGCCGGCACAATTTGAGCCTTGATGCGATCGAGCAAAGCATAGAGCGACCTTTCTCTCGGAATCGAAGCGGGTTGCGCAAACAAGGTTTCGAGAGGTTCCAAAATCTTGCGGTGATAGAGACCCGGAAAAAATTGCGGGCGTCCCTCAACCGAGAATAGGACGGCATCGGCTGACGGTTCAAGTCGGCTGAGAAATTCCAGGACCATCGGCGACATGCGGGGCATGTCGCAGGCTACAACCAGGTTCCACTCTGTACGCGATGCCCTTAGGGTCGCTTCGATTCCAGCCAACGGACCCGCATAGGCATGCAGGTCCGGAACCGCCGGTATTGCCAAGAATGGAAACATATCCGGTTCATTGGTGCTCAGAAGCATATCCCGTACGAACGGCATGAGCAGTTCAACGGTAAATTCAACAGCGGTTTTATCGTACAGCTTTACCAGCGCCTTGTCGCTTCCGAAACGGCGACTTTTACCACCCGCCAGAACGATGCCGGTCAAAGGCTGCGGCATAAATCAGCTTACCGCCGAACCTGCGGCAAAGGATAATTTTTCGACGCATCTTCAAGGATGAGGAGCCAATCCTGACCTCGTCCGTTGGTCGGCGGCGTATAGGTCTGGATGCCGGCAGTATCGCCGGTGTGAATCGCATAAGCGACGCCGTAGCGCGGATCGAACCAAATTTCGCGGCGGCTCTTGCCGGAAACGCGGCTTCGGTCGAGGGTAAACGCCTCGCCGCGCGGCGAGTAAATAAAGGCAAAGGAGCGGTCTTCCGCCAAGGCGGCGCGGATTTTGGCTCCGCCAAAGTCGGGTCCGGACAGAATCATATCCTGCGCCGGCCGCAGTTTTTGCCAGGGCCGCGACTCAAAGAGACGGCGAAGGTATCCCATTTGCCGGCTGCCGGGGTCGTGTAAAGCCTCGTACCAGGGAATGCTTGCCCAAAGTATTGCCTCGGATCCCGGCTTTAACATTTGCCAGATGCTGTTGTGGCCGTAGGTATGGCCGCAGGCGCCGGCCAGCATTGCCCAATAAGCCGCCTGACGGCAGTCATAATCGTCGAACCGATCGAGGCGGCTGACGCCGTCAAAATAAAAGCCGACGTTGAGCGCTTCATAGCGCGGCTCGCCGTCGAGGGTGGGCTTGACGGGCGTCAGGCGATAGTCATGCTCGACGAAAAGGCCGTTGTCGTGATCGTGCGCCGCATGTGAGGACTGAATCATGTTAAAGTCGAGCCAAGGCGCCTGATGCAGATAATCGGACGAAAAGCCCGGTCCGCGCGGATGAAAGGTGATGAGATGAGCCCCGCCGTCGCCTTCGCGCAGACCCTGGGCAAGCTCTTCCACCGTGCGCCGCTCGGACTCGGTGTAAATGTTGTGATCACCGCCGAGGATCCAGATAATCGGCTTGTCGGCATAGCGTCGGCCGAGAAAACGGCCGTAGGAGCGGGCGTTCTGTTCATTGAGGATCTTGAGATCGGGTCGATTTTCGCTCCAATAACTGCCCCAGCTCGGCAGCATGCCGATGAACAATCCCAGCTCGGCCGCGCGATCGACGATGTAATCCACATGCCGAAAGTAGGCTTCGTTAGGCCGCAGCGGGTCGCGATCATGCAGAGGCAGGTCGCCGTAGGCATTGGGAGTATTCAGTCCGTCCAATTCCGCAATAACGACCGCCTGGATGACGGTAAATCCTTTTGCACTCCTGTCTTTGAGATAAAGGTCCGCCTCTTCGCGCGTCAGCCGATGAAAGAGCTGCCAGGCCGTATCGCCGAGGTAAAAAAAAGGACGGCCGTCTGCATACTGCAAAAAGCGACCGTTGGGCGAAACACGCAGCCGGTCGGCTGCTCCTGCAGAGATCGATAAAAAGATCAAAAAGACGAAAACAGACAAAGTTTTCATTGCGCCCATCTTTTTCAATTCGTTTTGTTCCAAGTTTCTTACTCTATTTTCGTTTTCGCAAACTAATACCTTTTCATCATTACTTGAGCTTGGATCTGCCTCATAAGAGGTATTATAAGCTCTGATGAAAATTCAGAAGCGTTTGCTTCAATTGATAATAATCCACATCCTGCACCGCGCAGTTCGATCTTACCGCCAAAGCGGCAGCTGCGGCAGCGCTTTGGCCGAGAATCATATACACCGGCTCCATCCGTATGGATCCGTAGGCGATATGCGACGAGGAACAGCACACAGGCACCAACAGATTGCGGCACTCCTCCGCCTTTGGCGTCAAGGCGCTGTAAGCGATGCGGTAGGGTTGCGGCACTTGAACACCGATGTCGCCTTCGTTTTGAACGTAACCCTCTAAAGTAACATACCGCTGTACATTGTGGGAATCGAGTCCGTACGATCCCATTCCAACCGGCTGCGGAGTTTCTTTTCTGCCCAACACGTCGTGTTCAGTCATTACATAGGCGCCGATCATGCGTCGTGCTTCGCGCACATAGATTTGTCGCGGCCAGCCGCCGTTGTCGACAAATTCATCCTTTGCCAGGCCCCACTTGCGTATTCGACTGCGTATCTCATCCGGAACGCGCGGATCGTTCGACAAGAAATACAAAAGCCCTTTTTGATAGCGCTCGTGTTCGGCTAAAATCTCGCGTCTACGCTCATAGCTTGCCTCGGGATAGTCATAGTTCATGCCGATATTGTCGGTACTGAAAGAGCCGTGGTTGTTGGTATCGGTTTTTCGATTGGGCACGCGGTCGAATTTGGTAAAGACGTCGGTTTGGCCGGAAGCCAACACGCGCACCAAAAGTTCATATTGGTGCGGATCATAGCCTTCGGGCGCTTGAAAGGGAATCCGGTTATCGGGGTCGTCGGTCAGGCACATGCGGAAACAATAAGCCTGGACTTTACGATCCCCCTCACCGTCGGCGCCGGGAGGTTCTGCGGAGATGCGCGGCAGCAGGCCGCTTGCAGGATCGTCTGGTACAACATAAGGTGAAATGTTGGCCTTGAAGTAATGATCGTGGTGTCGGGCGCCGGTCTGCACGCCGTTCCAGGTCTCACTGTAAACGCGGTTGGCCTCGCGCCCGACGTGATACGAAATACCTGCGGCAGCCATCAGATCGCCTTCATAAGTGGCGTCAATATAAACTTTGCCGCGAAAGGTTTTGCCGCTCAACATCCGTACTGACTGAATGCGGCCGCTTTTTTTGCTTACGCCGTTTGCGCGATCGAGCCATTCATCGCGAAAAACCCGAATACCGCGTTCAGCAATCCATTTTTCAAAAACCGTCTCGGCAACGTGCGGCTCGAACACCCACATGGTCTGGTCATCGTCTCGTATGGCAGGGGTACCCTGACCTCGATTTTCAAACGTCTCGCGCCGTTCCTGTTTCCAAGCAGACGGATCAAGATAGTAAAGATAAATGCGATGATAGAACTCCCGCGCCAAACCGCCGACGGCATTTGTATTGCCGGCATCGGTCCACCCCAAGCCGTTTGAGGTCATACCTCCTAAATGGGTCTCCGGGCAGACGATGACGACTGAAATCCCCAGCAAATCCGCTTGGACGGCGGCAATGACCGCTGCCGAAGTGCCCCCGTAAATGACCAGATCCGCGCTGATCGGTTTTGCGGCCTGAGCAGGCAGTGTCAAAAACCACAATCCAATGCAAAGCACCGCGCCTTTCATAGCAGCCTCGTTTCTTTTGCTGCCTTCATAATAGCATTTTACCATTTAAAAGACAAGCGGGAATACATAAAAAGCCGCCGGCATTGAACGTTTCTGCTTCATTTATTTACCTTTAATTACATAATTATTTCGCTCTTGATCCTTAGATTGCCGGACAAAAGGAGGAGAGTTCCATGCGCAAAATGCTGCTTTTTATTTTTTTCCTGAAAAGCCTGTCTGCGGGAGAATCGAACGGCTTGAGGCTTAACGAAAAGGATTATTTTGAAATGCCCGGCCTGAATGTGATGGTGTTTCACGACTTTTATCCCGAAGGCCATCAGGGAGGGGTTACCATCATTCAACACGGGGAACGGACTGCCGCCAACGGCGATTTGCGGCTCGAGCCGGCGCCGGGCCAATGGCAGCCGGTGCCGAAATTTTACGGACGCCAAATCCATCGCGACAAAAACGAAATCTCGGCCCGCCTGGGCTTTCCCGATTCCAGTCGC
>JAPDPN010000144.1:0-6302 GCA_034506455.1 Candidatus Zhuqueibacterota bacterium
CACACGCTTCGGCAAACAGCGCCATCCCGTTTTCAATACTATTACCGAAAATTTGGGCATCGACATCCGCGCCTCGCTTGGAGCACCGGTAAGGGCTGTTTTGGACGGTAAGGTCGAGACCATCTCCTGGCAGCGCGGCAGCGGCAGCATCATCATTCTCAGCCACGGCGACGGCTATTACACCGTCTACACCCATGTGGCAGAGATTCGCGTCAATGTCGGCGATACAATTAAAGCGGGCGATCTTCTCGGCGTGGTCGGCGATTCGGGGTCGCTGAGCGGGCCGCTTCTCCACTTTCAAATCTGGCGGAATTCGGAGAATCTCGATCCGGAAAAATGGTTGTCCAAGAAAAGGCTGCCCGCCGCAGCCGGATTGGCATCGGAAAGGTGAGCGACTCGGAATGGGCTTCGAACGCGTCATCGGTCAGCAGCACGCAAAGGATATTCTGCGGCAGGCTCTGCAAAGCGGCAGATTGGCGCACGCCTACCTTTTCATCGGACCGGAGGGCGTTGGGAAGGAAGCCTTGGCAATGGAATTCGCCAAGGCGCTGCTCTGCACCGGCAGGGAGGATCCCCCATGCCTGCAATGCCTCAACTGCCGGCGCGTAGAGCAGTTGCAGCATCCCGATCTTATGTTTCTTTTTCCGGCGGCCAAAGAAGCCGATCCGGACCAGCTCCGCAAGGTGTTGGACAGCTTTGCGGCCCAGCCGTATCGCAGGCAGCGGCTTTCGGCTGTCACGATTTCGATCGAGCGCATCCGCGAGGTGAGACGGTGGGCTGCGCTAAAGCCGCTGGAAGGGCGACAGGTGGTCGTCATCGGCGAGGCCGACCGCATCAAGGCCGAAGCGGCTAATGCTCTGCTCAAGCTTCTCGAAGAGCCGCCGGCCGAGTTGTACTTTTTACTGACCTCATCGCAGCCGGAGGCTTTGCTGCCGACGATCGTCTCGCGCTGCCAGCAGATTCGACTGCACCCGCTGAGCGAAAAAGAGATCGAGACGGCGTTGATCGAAAGGGAAGGCATGGATGAAGAGCGGGCCAGGTTGCTGAGCCGCATCAGCCAGGGCAGCTACCGCCGCGCTTTGGAGTGGGCGGACGAAGATTTCGGCAGGCTGCGCGACGATGTGCTTGATCTGCTGCGCGCATCTTTGCGCACCCACAAAGCGCGATTGGAAACCGTCGAAAAACTAGCCCAGCAGTACGAGCGCCGTGAACTCGCCGATCTCCTCGCTCTTGTGATGATTTGGTTCCGCGACGCCCAGTTGCTGCAGCTTTTTGCGGGCGATGCCGAAAGATTTGTCGTCAACCTCGATCGACTCGAACAGCTGAAGCGGTTTGTCGATGCGTTTGAGACGATCGATTATGACCGCATTTTTGAATACATCGAAACATCCATACAAATGATCGAGCGCAGCGTTTATCAGCAGCTGGTTTTGCTGGTGCTGCTGAGTCGAATGCGTGCCGCTGTAAAACTGAAAGGTCGAAGCATATGATGATAGAAATATTGTTTAAAGGTGAACGTCGAGAGATTTACCATAACCCGCAGCAGTTTCCATTTCAGATCGGCGATTACGCTATTGTCGAGGCGGAAAAAGGCGAAGATCTGGGAATTGTCAACCAGATCGGCTCGCTGTTGGAGCGAAAACGGCGCGATACGCCGATCCGCAATATCATTCGCAAGCCGACGGCGCAGGACATGGCGCGTTACCGTGAAAATCGCCGCAAAGAATTTGAAGCCTATCAGCTCTGTCGGAAAAAGGTTGCCGAGCACGGCCTGGATATGAAGGTGGTCGACGTCGAGTATCAGTTCGACGGCCAAAAAATTACTTTTTACTTTACGGCCGAAAAGCGGATCGACTTTCGGGCGCTGGTCAAAGATCTGGCGTCGATCTATAAAGTGCGCATTGAGCTGCGGCAAATCGGTGTGCGCGACGAAGCCAAGCGCATCGGCGGATACGGCGCCTGCGGCCGAAAGCTCTGCTGCACGACGTGGTTGAAAGAGTTCGATCCCATCACCACCCAGTGCGCCAAGGAGCAGAATCTGCCGCTCAACCCGCAAAAGCTCTCCGGTCTGTGCAGCCGCCTGTTGTGCTGTCTGATGTACGAGCGTGAGTTCTATCGCCGGCAAGCGGAAAAGCTGCCGCCTGTAGGCACCAAATACAAAACCGCCAAAGGAATCGGCATCGTTACTCACTATGACGTGTTTAAGGAAACCGTAACCTTGCAGTACGAGGACAACCGGCTGGAGGTTATGACGCTTGAGGAACTGCTGCCGCTGGAATTCGAGCTGCCGCCGGACTATGAAAAGAGGCTTGCAGCAGAACAATTACAGAGTGAAGAACTCGATGAGAGGGTAGGGGAATGAAACAGAGGATTCGTCGTGTCGGCTTGTTGACGGGCGGCGGAGACTGCCCGGGCCTGAACGCCGTCATTCGCGCCGTCTCCAAGGCGCTGATGCGCGCCCAGAATACGGAAGTGATCGGTTTTGAAGACGGATTTGAGGGGCTGATCGAGAACCGTTACAAAATTCTCGATTGGAACGCCGTTTCAGGGATTCTACAGCGCGGCGGAACCATTCTGGGAACCTCCAATAAAGCCGATCCGTTCGGCTATATTGTCTACGAAAACGGGCAGCGTCGGTTGGTGGATAAATCCGACGAGGTTGTGCGCAACATCGAAGCGCTGGGACTCGAGGCGCTGGTGGTTATCGGCGGCGACGGCAGTATGACCATTGCCCGCAAGCTGATGCAGAAAGGCGTTCCGATCGTCGGCGTACCCAAGACGATCGACAACGATCTTTACGGCACGGATTACACCTTTGGCTATGACACTGCCGTGTCGATTGCAGCGGAGGCTATCGATCGCATTCACACTACCGCCGAATCGCACCACCGCATCATGCTGGTCGAGATCATGGGACGTTATGCCGGTTGGTTGACTTTGGGTGCCGGTCTGGCTTCCGGGGCGGATGTGATCATTATTCCGGAGATCGAATATGACCTCGAGGCGATCATCGAAGTCGTTGAGCAGCGCAGCAAACACGGCCGACGCTTCAGCCTGATAGCTGTCTCCGAGGGCGCCAAACCGTGCGGCGGCCGGCTGACGGTGCAGCGAGTCGTCGAGGATAGTCCTGAAAAGATTCGCTTGGGCGGCGTCAGCATCAAGCTGTGCAATGAAATCGAGGCAGCGACCGGTCTGGAGGCGCGGGCAACCATCCTCGGCCATCTCCAGCGCGGGGGTACTCCCACCGCATTCGATCGTATCTTGTCGACCCGCTACGGCGTTGCGGCGGCAGAGCTGATCATGCGCGGCGAATTCGGCCGCATGACGGCATTACAGGGCGGTCGCATCACGCACGTGCCTATCGAAGAGGTCGGCGGACGAACGCGAACCGTGGATCCGGAAAACGAATTGCTGCGTGCGGCTCTTGCGACCGGCGTGAGCGTAGGTGTGAAATTGTAAGGTAGAGAATTCACGAATTGGAAAGGAAATCCTCTTGAGCCACTCTTTCAAACGAATTTTGGTAACCAGCGCACTGCCGTATGCCAACGGCCCGATTCATCTGGGACATTTGGCGGGTGCCTATTTGCCGGCCGATATCTATGTCCGTTATCAAAGATTGAAAAAACGTGATGTGTTGTACATCTGCGGCTCCGATGAGCACGGCGTGCCGATCACCATTGCTGCCGAAAAACGCGGCGTTTCTCCGCAGGCCATCGTGGACGAATATCACGAGCGCAACAAGGCGGCTTTTGCCAAATTCGGCATGTCGTTCGATTATTACGGCCGCACCAGCTCGCCCGTGCATCATCAAACATCGCAGGAATTTTTTCTGACCCTTTACCGTAAGGGGATCTTTAAAAAGAAACGGGAAAAGCAGCTCTATGACCCCAAGGCCAAAATGTTTTTGCCCGACCGTTACGTGCGGGGCGAATGTCCGATTTGCGGCTTTGCCGAAGCTTACGGCGATCAGTGTGAAAAGTGCGGCTCTTCGCTGTCGCCGACCGATCTAAAGAATCCAAAGAGCGCTCTTACCGGCGAGACGCCCGAGCTGCGCGAGACCGAGCATTGGTACATTCCGTTAGGCGATTTTCAACCGCGCCTCGAAGAATGGCTGGCAACACGCCGCAATTGGAAACCCAATGTTATGGGGCAGGTCAAGAGCTGGTTGGCCGAAGGGCTGTCGGATCGGGCAGTCACCCGCGACCTGTCGTGGGGCGTTAAAACGCCGCTGCCCGAAGCGGAAGGCAAGGTGCTCTATGTCTGGTTCGATGCGCCGATCGGCTACATTTCCGCCACCAAAGAGTGGGCCATGCAGAAAGGCGATCCCGAATTGTGGAAGACTTATTGGCAGAGCCAGGACACCAAGCTGATTCATTTTATCGGCAAGGACAACATCGTCTTTCACTGTATCATGTTTCCCGCCATGCTGATGGCGCACGGAGATTATGTGTTGCCCGACAACGTGCCTGCCAACGAGTTTCTCAATCTGGAAGGGAACAAGCTAAGCACCAGCCGCAACTATGCGGTGTGGCTGGAAGATTACGCGGCCAAATTCGAGATTGATCCCTTGCGTTATTATCTTGCCGCCAATGCGCCGGAGACCAAGGACTCTGATTTCACATGGAGTGAATTCCTCCAACGCAACAACAGCGAGCTGGCGGACATTTTGGGCAATTTCATCAATCGTACGCTGGCGTTCTTGGATCAACGCTTCGAAGGCGTTATTCCCGCCCGAGGGGAGACGGATGATTTGGACCGCAGCATGCTCGAAACGATTCGACGCGCGCCCGAACTCGTCGGCGAAGCGGTTGAGCGTTTTGAAATTCGCCGCGCCGTGGCCCTATTGATGGATACGGCCCGCAGCGCCAACAAGTATTTCAACGATCAGGCGCCGTGGCTGACCATTAAAGAGAATCCTGCCAAATGCGCCACCACGCTCAACATATGTCTGCAGGCCTGTGCCTTGTTTGCGGTACTGATGGAGCCGGTGATGCCCTTTACCGCCGAAAAGCTCTGGAAGATGCTGGGCTTCGAAGGCGACCTGCACGATCAGAAATGGGACACTGCGGGTGAATTTCCTTTGCCGGTCGGCAAAAGGATCGGTAAACCGGCCATTCTTTTCCGAAAAATAGAAGAGGCGGAGATCCAGCCGGAGATCGAACGGCTGCGTCAAGTGCAGGAATCGCTGAACAAACCGCCGGCTCAGGAAGAGGCGCCGCTGATCTCGATTGACCAGTTTGCCCTGGTGCAGCTGCGCGTGGCCACGGTGCTGCAGGCTGAAAGGATTCCCAAAGCGGACAAGCTGCTCAAACTGCAGATCAAGATCGGCGATGAACGACGGCAGATCGTTGCCAGTATCGCTCAGCGGTATACCCCCAAAGAATTGATCGGCAAAAAGATCATCGTCGTCGCCAACCTGCAGCCTGCGGTGATTCGCGGCATCGAATCGCGCGGTATGCTGCTCGCCGCCGAAGACGCGGAAGGACGCTTTTCGCTTCTCGGATTGGACCGAGATGTGGCCGACGGCGCAAAAATCCGTTGAGACTCGAGCCGGCAAAAGCAGACGTCCCCCATGCTGATCGACACGCATGCCCATCTCGATTACGACCGCTATGATGGAGACCGTCAGGAGGTGATCCGCCGCGCCGTTGCCGAGGGTGTGGCAGCCATTATCACCGTCGGCGTCGACCACCGCAGCTCCTTGGCGGCGGTCAGGCTGGCGGAACAATATCCTCAGCTCTATGCCGCGGTCGGCGTGCATCCGCACGATGCCGCTTCAATGAGCGATGAACAGTTCGAAGAGTTGACCGAATTGATCAACCATCCGCGCGTGGTAGCCGTGGGCGAGGTGGGACTTGATTATCATTACAATTACTCGGCTCCCGAGGTGCAGCGCCGCGTCTTTCGCCGCTTTATCGATTTGGCGTTGCGTACGGAAAAGCCGCTGATCATTCACACGCGCGAGGCGGCTGATGACACGCGATCGTTGCTGCATGAAAGAAAACGACACGGCTGGCGCGGTGTTTTTCACTGTTTTTCCGGCGACGAGAGCGAAGCGGAGCTGGTTTTGGAGATGGGCTTTCATATTTCCTTTACCGGCGTCGTTACGTTCCGCAACGCAAGAGCCGCCCAGGTCGCGCGCCGAGTTCCCTTGGATCGCCTTTTGGTGGAGACCGATTGTCCCTATCTCACGCCGGAGCCGTTTCGCGGCAAACGCAACGAACCGGCTTTTGTCGTCTATGTGGCGCGCAAAATGGCTGAACTGAAAGGCGTCCCCTTTGACACGCTCGCCGATCTGACGA
>JAPDPN010000145.1:0-6227 GCA_034506455.1 Candidatus Zhuqueibacterota bacterium
GGCACGGTCGGAAAAATTGTCGGCAAGGTTACCGACAAGGAGACCGGAGAGCCGCTGCCGGGCTGTAACATCGTGGTCGTCGGCACGACCATGGGCGCTGCAACGAATGCAGAGGGCAACTATCTCATCATTAATGTGCCACCCGGAGTTTACAGTGTAAGAGCGAGCATGATCGGCTATCAAAAGGTCGTCAAAACCCAGGTGATCGTCAACATGGATAAAACGACGACGGTTGATTTTCAGCTCGGCGTCGAAGTGATCCAAGGAGAGACGGTAGAGGTGGTGGCCGAACGACCTTTGGTGGAAAAGGATGTTACGGTCAAAAAGACGGTCATCTCGGCTGCTGAAATTCGCAGCGCTCCGGTGCAGAACTTGTCGCAGATGTTTGCTCTGCAGGCGGGGGTTGTGGCCATCAACTATCAGTCGTACGGTATACCCGGCTTTGCCGAGCGAGGTGTGGAGCAAATCCACGTACGCGGCGGCCGCTCGGGAGAAATAGGTTATGTCTTTGACGGCATGTACCTAAAGAATCCGACATACGGCGGCATCGGCAACGGCACGCGGCTGAACAAGTACGCGATCGAAGAAATGGTCACCGAAACCGGCGTCTTTAGTGCCGAATACGGCGATGCGATGTCGAGCACGCAAAACTGGATCACCCGCACCGGCAGTTTCGAAAAGTACGAGGGTGTCTTTCGTTACCAAACCTCGGAGATCGGCGGCTCGCTCATTGCCGGCAAGACGAACAGCTTTCTTTATCCCATGTACCTGCAGGGGCTGAAAGACTTTGCCGGTGCTTTCGGCGGTCCGGTGCCGTATACAAAAAACAAGCTCTCGTTTTACATTTCCGGGCAATCGACGCGGCAAAAAGGCCGAGTGTTGGAATTCGACGACAAAGTGTGGACCGACGGTCCGATTCCTGGAAATCATCCGTACAATCCGGTTGCAAACATCGTCCCTCCCTATAATCCGAACGACCCCAATGACCATTCCGACCCTCTTGACCGCAAGAAAGGATGGGACGCCTTGGGTCACGAGTATGTTTGGGACGTATTTGGAAAGCTGGCGTGGAAACTGAGTCCGACGCAAAAGCTGGTCTTTACGAACTGGGTTGTCTCTACCGACATGATGCTGTACGGAAATTCCGGCGAATCAATCATGTTCCGGTATTATCCGGAGGGTAAGAATTATACATTGCTCAATTCGGACCGGCAGAATTTAGAGTGGACGCATCAACTTTCGAGCAAGACCTTTTACACCTTGCGGGCGTCGCGCTTTTTCCAAATGCGGCGCTATTTGGTGCGCAACAACGATCTGGACGGCGACGGTTACCCCGATTGGGTGGAGACGCGGCTTCACACCGACCCCCGCAAGCCGGATCAGAAACCGAAAGACACTGACGGCGACGGCTATCCGGACGACTTTGAGAAGAACCTGACCCTGATGCGCGATGATTATGACGGCGAGGAGCTGCCGGACGGCGCAGAACTGGATCCGAATGTGCATCCCGATCCTGCTGTTTTCCCTTTAAAGGGGAAATGGCTCGACTATTGGCAATATAACGGTTGGCGTTACGAGGCGCCATATTATGACTATGTCATCGAAGGGTCCGGTAGATATTTTCATCGTTCCTATGCGGAAACTTTTGAAACCCGCTTTGATTTGACGAGCCAAGTCAACCGACATCATCAAATTCAATTCGGCGTGAACGGAAAGCAGCACAATCTCTTTTTCGACGAGATCCAACTTCCTTGGCTGCAGACGCCGTACAAAGAGTTTTACCACAAGTATCCTTATGAATTCGCCGGTTACGTTCAGGACAAAATCGAATATCCCTATATGACCATCAATGTCGGGCTGCGGTTCGACGCCAACAATTACAACACCACGGCCTGGTCGAATCCAAATGATCCCACCAGTCCCTTGGTGCGGACCAAAACCCAGTACCGCTGGAGTCCGCGCATCGGCATTTCGCACGTCATTACCGACAAGGCCACCTTCACTTTCGGTTACGGCATCTTTCATCAGCTGCCGATCTACCGCAACATTTATTTGAACAGTCAGCGTGACCTGACGACCTGGTCGCCGATTGTCGGCAATCCGCTGATCGGCGCGCAAAAGTTGACGGCATACGAATTCGGCGTCAAAAATCAGGTGGCCGACGAGTGGGCCGTGAGCCTCGTCGGCTGGTCAAAAGAGTACAGCGAGCTCGATGCGACCGAGCGCGTACCGGCTTTTCCCTTCAGCTATACGATCAGCAAAGGCATCGATTACGGTACGGCGCGCGGTATTGACGTGACGATCGAAAAAGTGTCGCTCAAAACGCCGTGGAGCGCCCGCATCATGTACACCTATTCTGTGGCCAAGGCAAACCGCGCCGATCCCTGGGAAGGTTACCGCAATACCGACACGCCGGAAACCATGCCGAAGCGGGAAATTCTTATGAGCTACGACCGCACGCACGATTTCAGTACCTTGGCGGCCTATCGTTTCGGCAAGCGTAACGGACCCAAAATATTCGGCTTTTATCCGCTCGGCAATTCGCTTTTGAATCTCATCTTTTTCGCACAAAGCGGAGCGCCTTATACGCCGACCATCGAGGGAATTCCGCAGGAGACCAACTCTGAGAGAATGCCCTGGATCAACAGCGTTACGCTCAGCTGGCACAAGATCATCCCGATCAACCGGTTTCAGTTTAAAATCGGTCTGCAGGTGGATAATCTTTTCGACAAAAAGAATGTTTACGATGTCTACAACGAAACCGGCAAGCCGAACGATCCCGGCCGACGTGCCAATAATCGGATTGCGGCAGGTCTGAACTCGTTGACGGTGTATGACCAGCCTTTCTTTTACGGGCCGCGGCGCAGCATTCAGTTTTACACGGAAATCGAGTTCTGATCGTCACGGAAGTTGATGAACAAACCGTGAATCGCAAGCAATGAGGATGTTATGAGGACTATACAATTTATATGCTTTATGTGGTTGGCGTTCTGGGTCGGCGCGGCGGCAGAGGACGTTCGCAGGCCGCATGCCTCCGACAAAGAGCCGAGTTCTTTGGCAAAGAGCAGCTCTTCTCTCGCTGAAAAGCCGGAAGAGGCTATTGCCCACCGAGCCAAAGGCTACCTGCTCAAGGGAGAGCTGAAGACCATGACCGCCAACACCGGAAAATTCGTTGGGCACGATTTTTCGAACTGGTCTAATCCCGAAGGACTGTACAAAGGTTTCCAATATTTGGCGTCCGTAGGGCTTTTGGTCGGCGTGAATGGGGCGCGTAACAACTCTCCGCAGGAACTCAAGGAAAAATACCCTTGGTCTTATCGTCCGCACCCCAAAATTCCCGACAGCCTCTATTGGTGGGGGCCGACGGTTTCAGAGTCGATTCTCGACCGCACCTCCAATTTGACGCGTCCCGATTGGATGCCGGTAAAGGATCATCGCGGCAGGCTGCATTCAGGTCAGGTCATTGCCTCCAAGGTGCCCGAGTATGCGGCTTATGCGCCGATCAATGATCGGACGCCGCTATTGGCAACCAGCGATCAGCCGTTGAGTTGGCCGACGGGCTACTACACCCGCGAAGGAGAGTGGATGCCGAGCCCTTCCGGTCCTTATGCCGACTTGACCGATAAAGAAAAAGCATTGGTGGACAGCCTGCGGGCTTTTTATGACGAGGAAAACAAGGTCTGGCACTTTTGGCCCGGCCCCTGGGCTCGCGACCCGAATCCCAACTCGCCTACCTACGGTCAAGAGATTCCCGGAACGTTTTTCTCCGACTGCGACATTTTTATGGCTTTCGACGACCGCTGGGCGATCCGCGACGTCGATCCCAATCAAGGCTATTCAATGGGTATCGAGGTGCAATGCTCCGGATTTTCCTACGGCCGCTCTTTTGCCGAAGACATTATCTTTTTCCCCGTCAAACTCATCAACAGATCCGACCGGATCGGCTATATCGAGCAGAATCGTAAATATATCGACTATACCAATAACGGCAATGGGTGGAACTACCGCGACATGTACGTCGGCTTTTACTTTGACGTCGACGCCTACAACAAAACGGCTGAGGGGAGCCTGGCGGGCCGTACCAACGATGACGACATGATGGCCTATAATCGCCGCCTTAATTTTGCCTATATTTGGGATTTGGACGACAAGTCCGGCAATTTGACCGGCATGGCTTATTCGGCGATCAAGTTCCTCGATTCGCCGCCGGCGGCTCGCGACTTGGATCTCGACGGAGACGGAGTGATCGACGTCCGCAAGGGGCAAAAGCTCGGCATGACCGACTGGCACTGGTTCGACTGGTATGCCCGCCCCGGCGTGCGCGCCGTTGAATCCTCCGGCCCCTTTATCGGCGACGGCCAGACGCCTATTGCCGAAAACGCCGAAGAAGCCATGTTCCGCGTCATGAGCGGCGACACCACCGGACTCACCGAGTCGCAAAAAGACTGGTACTTTTGGCACAAACATCCCGGCACCGGCAAAAATCTTCACTTTAACTCACTCCAAGACCTAATGACCGATTACCCGAACGGCCTTGATTGCGTTTGTATCGCTTCGGCGGGCCCATTCGATTTGGCGGTCGGCGAATCGGTCAATGCCTCGTTCGCCATCATCATGGGAGATAGTCCGCTGGACCTGGAACAGAACGCCGAAATTGCCCAATTGATGTACGACAACAACTACCAAGGTCCGGACCCGCCCAAGGCTCCGCAGGTGAACGCAGTGGTTAAACCTTATATCGACAAAACCGGCCAAAAACGCAACAAAGTCGTTCTTTATTGGGATCGCCGTTCGGAGCGTTATCGCGATATTATGACCGGTTACCAGGATTTCGAAGGGTATCGCGTCTACAAAAGCACCGATAACGGCAAGACATGGGGCAACCCGGAAAAGGATTTGATTCGCGACGAACTCGGCAATGTTCGCGGCTGGCGGCCGATTGCTCAGTGCGATCTCATCGACGGCATCGGTGGTAGGGATAAATTTGCGCCCTGGATTTATCTTGGTAATGACAAGGTCGACAAGGGGGAAGACAAGGACGGGTTATTCCACAGCTATACCGATTATGATGTCGAAGACGGTGTGACTTATTGTTATGCCGTAACGGCTTACGATTACGGTATCGATAAGGACAACCTGCTTCTTAATCCGCTCCGCTTTCAGTTCAATCTGGAATCCTTGGAAAACTTTAAAGGCAGCAGTGAGGCGGAACCGCAGTTTGTCAAAGTGACACCGCAACCGCGCGCCAGCGACTTTGTCGATGTACAGGTTGATACGGCATTCGACGGCACTCTGCGAAAATTGAAAGGCAACGGATTGGCGAAAATATCGATCGAAGTCGTCGATCCTTATCAGGTAACCGGTCATACCTATCAGATCGTTTTCCGCGATTCGACGATCACCAAGACCAAAGCCTTTTTGGATTCGACGGCCGTGGATACACTGGTCGGACGCACCAAAAATGTGGTTCTTTATGACTATTTCATCGACACGACCGTCGTCAAAAAAGAAACCGTTCTGACCTATAACGTTGTGGATATCAATACCGGCAAGTATATGTTCACCGATGCGACAGGCGCGCCGGTTTTTGATACTCATATCCTGCACCTGGACGGTGAGGCGATCGGAGTCTCGACCACGATCGACAGCGTTAGCCGCGGGCTCATAAACGGTACCGAGTACGCTCCCATCTTTGACGGGCTGCGGCTCAAGATAACCAACATCACCAAACGCCCCTATTTCCGCCGTGCCAAATGGACAGGAGCATGCGATTACAAAATTACTTTCGATAAATGGGCAAACGCCCTCCCGCGCGACTATATGCTGGTGTGGAACCAAAACTTTCCCGATTCAGCCTATAAGGTGAGCGGCACCGCCATTGAACGAATTCCCGTTCCTTTCAAAGCTTTCGATGTAACTGCGGGAAAACAGAAAGCGGTTCCGGTCGGCGCCCTTTGGATGGATGTGGATGAAGAACCCAAGGGAGTCTTTAGCAGCAAAGACTATATCGGCTTTATCGAAAACGCCACGTTTCTGCAAACGCCGTCCGGCAAGATTCCCCGCGGCGACCGCTCCTGGCGGCTGAGTTTTACCTGGTACGATCGCGATCAGTGGATCGTTTTTCCGCCGGATACGATCATTACGACCACCGTCGATCCCCAAACGAACCAGACTGTCGTCGACACGACCATTATTCCGGCGGATTCGATTTATGTCCGCGCCAATAA
>JAPDPN010000146.1:0-6192 GCA_034506455.1 Candidatus Zhuqueibacterota bacterium
ATATACTTGAATATCAATGTCTGTTGATGAAGATCAGCGGGATCGACGGCGTTATCGTCGATTGGTACGGCATGGAGCCGTTTTGGGATTACGGCGTGCTCAACGAAAGCACCCACGCTCTTTTTGATGCTGCCCGCCGCTTTAAATTATCTTTTGCCGTTTGCTATGAAGATCAATCCATTAAGCACATGGTCGAAAACGGCAGACTGCCCGCCTCCGAGGCTTTGGCGCACGGCAAACAGGTGATGCGTTACTTGCAGAACAACTGGTTCGGAGACGATGCTTATCTCAAACTTGACGGTCGACCGGTGCTGCTCGTATTCGGCCCGCAGTACTTTACCGAAAGTTCGCAATGGACCGCGCTGTTTGCCGATCTGCCGACGGCGCCGCTGTTCTTTACCGAAGACAACCGCGTCGGACCCGCTGCCGTCGGCGCTTATCCCTGGCCGCCGATGTGGAAAAGCAACGCGCAGGGTATCTTAACTCAGGAAGCGCTGGACGAATATCTCAGCCTTTTCTACGCCAAGGCAAAAGCCTGGCCGTACCTCATCGCCGGCGCGTTTGCCGGCTTTCGTGATATTTACAGACAGGCCGGCGTCGGCGCCGGTTACGGCGTGCTGGACCATCGTAACGGCGAGGTGTTTCGTTCCACGCTGCAAAAAGCTATGGACAACCAAGCCGACATCATCCAATTGGTAACGTGGAACGATTACGGCGAGGGCACCATGATCGAACCGACCGTTGAGTTCGGCTACCGCTTTCTAGAAATCGTTCAGGAAGCGCGACAGTCGGTTGACCCCGAATTTCGGTTTCAAAAGACGCATTTGACGATGCCGCTGCGAATTCTTGAGCTGAGAAAAAGTTATGCGACCAATTGGGATGTTCAGGCGGAACTAAACCGCGTGGTTGATTATCTTGTGGAAGGCAAAGCGGATGAGGCGGTTCGTCTGCTGAATAAACTTCCCGCCAAGGTCGGAAGCACGGCTCCGCCGCAGTCATTTTCTCTGCGCATTTCCCCAAATCCCGTTAACAGTACCGCAACCCTAACTTTCACAATGCCGGTCGATGAGAACGTCTGTCTTGAACTGCTTGACCTCAAAGGTCGCCGACTGCAAGCCCTTTTCAACGGCTTCCTGGCTGCCGGAGAACATTGCCTGAGATGGCATTCGGAAAGACTGACACCCGGCATCTATCTGCTCAAAATGTCATCGTCCAAGACAACGGCCTGGACACGCTGTGTAATTGTAAAATAAAGCCAAAAAGCCCGAGGCCTTTAGTGCTTGGCGTGTCCGGCCGCATTGTGGGTGCCGGTACCGGCAGGAGTCGTTTTTTTCGACGCCAGTCGAAACAAAATCAAAAAGCCGACCGTCAAGACTATACCCAAAAGAATGAAAAACAACATCGGCGACGGCCGTCGCCCGGTCACCTTCAGCTGATCAATAGACGCTTTCAGCTCACGCAACTGCTCGCTCTTATCCTTTGCTACCCCCGTATTGACAAAAATTTTATTATAGCTCTCCAGCCGCTCGTAGCCTTTAAGAAGATTTTGATATGTCTGCCGATCCACCTCTTTGATGCTGCGGAGGTATTTGATTTCCGAGTTTAACGTATTAGTAAAGATCGTTTCCAAATTCTGCCGTTCCAAAGCCCTGGTCACCGGCTTGACGTCCTCGCCCACGTCAGCCTGCAGCATTTTAGCAAAAGTCTGCAGCAGCTTATCCCGTTCGCGGGTTACCTGTACCAGCTGCTCGTTCAACTTGCTGATCTCGGTCTGCGAAACGGCAGGCGTCTTTTTCGCTTTTTCCAATGCTTTGTATAGATTTGCATAACGGCGGTTAACTCCCTTCAGTGAATCAACCAGCGCCGAAGTAATGCCGACGAATCGCCGGGTCAATTGTTCGACGATGCCGGTCGAAACGGCGCGATCGATCTGCCGGTAAGGCAGAGATTGCCGCAGCGCCTCACGGTACTCGGAAGGCAAATCGGTCTCCGCCAAGAGTCGCGACCGAGAGGCAAGCAGCTGCTCGGATTTTTCCTTGGCAATCGCCGCATACTGCTGCACGGCCTCGGCCGACGCCGGAAGATCCGGCCATTCGATTGATACGTTTCCTTGTACTGCCAGCTCTTCGAGTTTCGTCAAAAGCTGCTGCATGGTTTCGGCATAGCGTTCGATTTGCGGCAAAAGACGCCGGCTGAACATACCGTTGGGATCAAGTCGGGGATCATCTTCCACCAGAGCTTTGGCTTCTGCAACCAATCGGAAGGCTTTCTTTGGATCCGCGTCGAGCAGGGCTTCTTTGGCTGAGTCGTAGATTTCCTGCAGATCCTGCGCTGCTGTCGAAACGGCGCAGACAAGCAAAAGCAAAATACAGCTAATCAGACCACTTTTCATAGACGCGTCCCTTTTTATCGACAAAGACCTCCTGCCTTGCCAGCCGTACGCGCACGCAGGCATTATCGCTTGTTCCATACCGCGACAGAGAGATCCGCTCATAGACGTCGGTTTCGTCTTTCGGCGTCACGTCAACGGATCGGTAAACGGCCGACATTCCATCGCCCTTCGGTTCGATCATCCAAATACGGCGAAACCCTTCCGCCGACACAAAATAAACGCCGTAATTTTCGATCAGTTTGACCTCCGTCACCGATGCTTTTTCGGCGGCAAGGATCGGATTGAGCCACAACACGCCGGTGAATTGATCGTCGCGGCCGATCACAATTGTGCTGTCGGCTTCCACCGGCAGCTTCATGGCCGGCGAATATTGTTCAAACCGGGTGACGGTCGCCGCACAGGCCAAAAAAAAGGCGGCGGCAATGACCGGCAACAATCGTTTCATTTTTTCTCCCGTCAAAAAACTTTATTCAAGCACGGAAAAACTTTTATACAAATCAGAGTCGAAAAGACGTTACCGCGCGCGACATTATAGAAATATCCTCATACCCGTAAAAAGATCTTTCGTTTGTAGAGATAGTAGAGAAACAGCCATTTGACGGCGAAAACGCAGATCGCCCAAAACACCGGCCGGAAATCGCCCATATACCGCATGACGCCGCGCAGGAAAATATTGACGATGATGCCGAAATCGAACAGCGCCTGTGCCAGGTAAATGGTGATGGAGTTCATGCCGATGACGATAAAGGGAAAGGCCCATTTCTGCTTGCCGCGCACGTCGATGATATAATAAAAAAGCGCCAGCAGGAGCAGACTCCATCCGCCGGAGTACAGCACATAGCTGCTTGTCCAGATCAGCTTGTTGATGGGAAAGACAACATTCCAGATCAATGCGATCACCAACGAACCGACACCCCAAAGAGCGAGGGCGAGCGCTTTTCTCGTTTCCGCGATTTGGGAGCGCAACAGGTGGCCTGCAAGCACGCCCAGCAGTACCGTCGACACGGCCGGAATCGAGCTTAACAGACCCTCGTTGTCGCCGTATTCGAAACAACAAAAGCGGCCGGGGAGCAACAGCCGATCGATATAGGAGGCGAGATTACCATCTGGGGTTAGCACGTTGCGGCCGAAGCCGGGAACCGGTACGAGCGCCATAATTGCCCAGTAGGACAACAGAATCGCTGCCGCCCAAATCGCCTGGCTTTTCGGTTTGGGAAAGTGGATGAGGATCATGGCCGCAAAAAAGTAGCAGATGCCGAACCGCTGCAGAACCCCCGCATAGCGCATTTGGCTGAAATTTAAATCCAAGATGCCGTTGTAAATAAGGCCGAATACGATTAAAAGGAGGCTGCGTCGAATCACTCGACGATAAGCCTCGGCTTTTGTGCCGCCCCTTTCCAGATACTTGCCGAGAGAAAAGGGCATCGTTACGCCCATAATGAACATAAACAGCGGAAAGATAAGGTCGTAAAAAGTAAAGCCGTTCCATTCGCTGTGTTCGAGCTGTTTTGAGAGGGCAAGGAAAAAAGGCGTACCAATCAAAGTAAACAGCGCCGGAAAGATCGAATCGCCGCCGGTAATCCAGAACATATCGAACCCGCGCAGCGCATCGACGGAAACGATTCTTCGAGAAGCCGCCTGGTCTTTCATCTTTGCATCCTCTGCTTTTAGATGAAAATGGATCAGCGCCGGACTGCCGGCACCCGTACTGATTTTCGGCAAAAGATAAGCTAAAACGCTGTGAATTCAAACGGAAAAACGCGCTTTCCCCAAAAAAGAAGAGCGGCGTGGATGCCGCCGCTCTTTTCAACTGATGCTTGCTTCCGGTATACGCCGGATAAGGTCGAACAGTTCGTCTTTATTTTCCTGACCGATCGTAAAGGCGTCGACATACTCCTGCGCTAAAATAAACCTCAGACATTCGTCAACCTTGTCGCGCAGCTGACCGGCGCCGAATATCTTCATACCTAACACGCTTTTGCCCTGTTCGTGCATGCGTTTGAGAATCGGCACAACGACCTCGACTTTATCGTCCATAGTAGCGCCATAGGGATTGATGCGCGCCAAGTCGACCTGTACCCAATCGGAATCGGCTGCAGCCTGCAGGGCGCCGAGAGTATGACAGGAAACACCATGCGCGCGAACGACGCCCTGCTCGCGCAGTTTGGCCAACTCCTCCATGGCGCCGGCTTTGATTTTCGGCCATTCCGGATTGGTCATGAAATGCAGCAGCACGATGTCGAGATAATCCGTGCCGATCTCTTTACGAAAACGGTCGATATCTGCGCGCATTTCTTCGGCCGTTGTGGCGTGGGTTTTGGTCAGGATGACCACTTTTTCGCGCGGAATTCGCTTGAGCGCCTCTTTGAGATGGGGATGCGTGCCGTATTGATCGGCCGAGTCCCAAAAGTTGATGCCCCGCTCATAGGCGGCATACAACAGATCGGCGACGCCCTCGATGCCAAGGCGGCGCGATTGATTCGACCGCTTGTTGACGCCGTGCGTGCCGGTCCCCATGGCCAGCCGCGATGCCTTGATGCCGGTTTTACCCAGCGTCACGATATCATTGGCGTATTTCTTTGTCGGCTTTTCCCCTGCCCAGGAAATCCATGGCAGAGCGGAAAGGCTTGCTGCCGCAGCTGAATATTTTAGAAATTCGCGTCTTTTCATCATTTTTTTCTCCGAGCTTCTCCTAATATCGCATAACATAAAGTCACGGCTTATTCTAACAGTTGCTCCAGGATGTCTATTCCATATGCGTTTAATATGGTAATAATGCTCAGCAAGACGGTTTGCCCCGCGCAAAAGCCGCGAATGCCGCATCACATACCGGTTTCGCGGTCGAACAAGCCGTCGAAAAGAGCTGTGGAAAGGTATCGCTCTCCGGAATCGGGTAAAATGACCACGAAGGTCTTGCCGGCAAACTCGGGCATCTTGGCCAGACGGACGGCCGCCGCGGTTGCCGCGCCGCAGGAGATGCCCGCCAATATGCCCTCTTCGCGCGCCAGACGTCCGGCATATTCGAACGCCTCCTCGTTCGTCACCCGTTCGACTCGGTCGATGAGCGACAGGTCGAGGTTTTTTGGAACAAATCCGGCGCCGATGCCCTGGATTTTGTGCGGCGCCGGACGAAGTTCCTGCCCGGCCAAAGTCTGCGTAATTACCGGACTGTCCGCCGGCTCGACGGCTACGCTTATGATCGCCTTTCCCATCGACTTTTTAATATAGCGAGAAACGCCGCTTATGGTGCCGCCGGTCCCCACGCCCGCAACCAGTACATCGATATTGCCGTCCGTATCCTGCCAGATTTCGGGGCCGGTCGTCTGCTCGTGAATGCGCGGGTTGGCGGGATTTTCGAACTGCTGCAGCATGAGATAGCGTTTCGGGTCGCTGTTGACGATCTCTTCCGCTTTTGCGATGGCGCCCCTCATGCCCTTGGCGCCCTCGGTAAGCACCAGTTGGGCACCCAAAATTTTAAGCAATTTGCGCCGCTCGATGCTCATGGTCTCCGGCATGGTGAGGATCAGTTTATAACCGCGCGCCGCCGCCACAAATGCCAAGGCAATGCCGGTGTTGCCGCTGGTCGGCTCCACCAAGGTAACTCCCGGCTTGAGAAGACCGCGCTGTTCCGCATCCCACACCATGGATGCGCCGATGCGGCACTTGACCGAATAGGCCGGATTTCGACCTTCGATCTTGCCGATAACCGTCGCCGGAGCGCCGTCGGTCACTTTTCGCAGGCGCACCAGCGGCGTGCGTCCAATGGAATAGCTGTTATCTGCAAAAATCATCGCCATTTT
>JAPDPN010000147.1:0-6149 GCA_034506455.1 Candidatus Zhuqueibacterota bacterium
CCTACCACTGCCTATTCCGCCATATCTTTGGTATACTGTTTACCAACGATGTCATCGCCAACCCGCCGCCGCGCGACCCGGCACAGGAGACTGTTGGGGGATCAACGTCTATGTCTGCCGCCCCGCCCCACCGCCACGCCCTGCCCTGATTATCGGCGTTGACCGCGCCGCCGATCCGCACCTTGCCCCATTGGCCAGCGCCGAACGCGACGCGCGCGCATTGGCCGCGGCGCTCGAAGCGCCGCCCTGCGGCTTCGCAGTGACGCTGCTGCTCGGCGCTGAAGCGACTGCGCAACGTATTCGGCACGAGATTATTGCGCTGCGCCGGCAAGCGAAACAACACCCCCTTGACATCATCGTCGCCTTCTGCGGCCACGGCGTACCGGTAGCGCTCAATGGCGGAGGGAATGAGACGTTTCTCGCCACCCACGATTTCACAACTGATAACGCCGAGTTAGATGCCACTGCCTTCCTCTCGTTGCACTGGCTTTACCAGCAGGTTTACGAAGCCGCCGAACCACACAGCGTATTACTCATTCTTGATCACTGCTATGCTGGCAACATCCGCAACGCCGGCAACGATCGGTTGACGGTAGACCTGCGCGCGGCAATTGAGCAGTATCGCGCCAAACAGCGCGCCGCTCCCGCGCCTCGCGACTGGCTGCGCGCAATCATTGCCGCCACCCGCCCCGGCGAGCCAGCCGGCGAAACCGCTACCGGCGGATTGCTGACACAGGCCCTGCTTGCCATGTTGCGCGGCGAAACCTTGCTACATGATGGCCAAGTCACTATCGGCCTGCTTGACCACTATCTCAAACAGCGGTTTGCAAAGCAGAGCCAGCAGCCATACATCATAACCGAAGGCAACTATTCCTTAACGCTGGCCGATTACCGCGAGCGCATTGCCGCCGAGCGCGCCGCCGAACAGCAACGCGCCGCCGCCGAGCGCGCCGCCGCTGAACAGCAACGCCGCCGCGCCGAAGCGCAGGCTATGCTCGAACGCTGGCGCTCGCCTGACAGCCACGCCCGTGCTGCCGAACTACAGGCCAGCTTCGTCGGGCGGGAACAGGAGCTGGAGGCGATCCAAAAGCACATTGAACAGCTCCGCCCCACCGGCGGCTACCTGCTCGTCACTGGGGTGGCCGGCCAAGGCAAGAGCAGCATCTTAGCGCATTTGGCCAACACGACCGATCCACCCATCCCGGCCTACTTTATCCGCTTCACCCCCGGCCCCGGCGAGCAAGCCGCCCTGCTCGGCCACCTGATTGCCGAACTGCTGGCCCAGCACGGCCTGATCGAAGAGGCGTTGACCTATCTGGCCGACAACGCCAGCCCCGTCACCCTGCACAATAGCTTGATGGCGCTGCTCGACCGGCTGGCCCACGAGCGCCCGCTGACCCTGATGATCGACGGGCTTGACCAGATTCCGGTTGATCGTGACCTTGGTCAGCGCGATCTCGGCTTTTTGCCTGAACGGTTGCCGGCAGGGGTGGTGATCGTCATCGGCACCCGCCCGGATGACACGCTCGTGCCGCTCAAACTGCTCACCGCGTGCCGCGAATACCCCCTGCCGCCGCTCAGTCTCGCCGACTTCGCCACCCTGCTTGACCGGCGCGGGGTCGCGTTGAGCGAGGCCGATCGCGCAGCGCTGCACACGGCGCTGCACGGCAATGCCTTCGACCTCGCCTTCTTGGCGCAGGAATTGCAGCGCGAACCGAACCCTGCCGATGCGCAGGCGTTGATCCGGCGGGTGATCACCAACCCGCGCGATATTTTTACTCCAACCATTGAACGGTTGAAGCGCGAACCGCTCTGGGATAGCGTGATCGAGCCGATCCTCGGTCTACTGGTAGCAGCGCAGGAACCGCTTAGCTTGCCGGCCCTTGCCAGCATCTTAGAACGAAAGCGCCACCGGGTGACAGACGCTCTCACGCTGCTACGCGGTCTGCTCGGCGAACGCGACCGAGAGGGGCAAGCGCGCTATTTCTTGCTTCACCTGAAGCTGATCGAATACCTGCGTAGTAACCTCTTCCCCGATAATGAGTTAGTCGCCTTTCACAACCGTTTGGCACAATGGGGTGAACGTGATTTCGACCGCCTCTGGCAACCGGCCAACGACCACGCCGAAGCGGAGCGGCGCGCTTACGCCCAAACCCACCTCGTCTATCACCTTGTCCACGCCCAAGCCTATGACCGGCTGTGGCGCCTGCTCGACGCCAATGAGTACGGCGCAGCCAAGCGGCAAGCTGACCCCAGCCTGCGCCGCTATGCTCTCGACCTTGACCTCGCCCGGCGCGCGGTGGTCGAGGCTGCCGGCGACGATATTGATACGCTAGCGCGCAGCCTGCCGCGCCTCTGGCAATACAGCCTGCTGCGCTGCTCGCTCACCAGCCAGATCGACAACTGGCCGACCGAACTGTTTACCGCGCTAGTGGCGCTAGGCCGCAGCGCCGAAGCCCGCGACCGGGCCGAACTGCTGAGCAATCCGGAACGCCGCGCCGAAGTATTGTTGGCAATCGGCCACGCACTGCTCGAGCGCGGCGAGCAGGAAGAGGCGGTGGCAGTGTGGCGGGGTGCGCGCAAAGCAGTTAATGCGATATCTGATGCTAGCAAGCGAACCGAACGGTTGTGTGAGTTAGCAACGGCTTTTGCACAGGCCGGGTGTTACGACGAAGCACGAACTATTTTCGCCACTGCTGGCGTTGTAGCTGAGACTGTTGATCAATTTCATATGAGAACTAAATTACTTGCCCATATAGCGCAAGCCATTTCTAATGCTGGATTTGATAATGAAGCTAATTCCATTTTCGATAATATTGTTGAAATGGTAAATAATATTCAAAATGGTGGAGATCCTGATCTTCGTTATGAAGCAGTTGCTAGTATTGTCACAGCATTAGCTCAAACGAAGCGTTACAAGAAGGCACTTGAAGTTGCTTGCATTATCCCAGAAGACGATCAACATGGCCGTCGAATTGATGCATTTCAGAGTATTGTTGAGAGTCTACATCAACATAGAGATCAAAACGAATTGGAGAGAACGTTTTTATTGATACATTCTATATCAAAAATCAACGTTAAACACATGTTAGGACGTAACGCTCTTCGCAATCTCGCAAAAAGTCTTGTAAAGATCGACCGATCAGACATTGCAAATGGCATTTTCAATCAACTTCACAAAACCATTGATGTATTTTCTTCAAAAATCCAGATAATAGATCGTTTATATACTTTCTTAGCACAAGGTAATCTTCCTGAAGCTCGCATGATCATTGAAACTGTGTCTGATGATTATAAACGTGACATTCTCACTTCAGAACTTGTAAAAGAGATGTTGACATGGAACTTTCTCACTGAAGCTCGTTCAACTGCGGATACAATCTCTGATTATTTTCGTCGCTCTCAAGCTTTACACGATATAACTATCGCGCTATTGCAACATAAACAGCTTGACGAAGCCTATTCCACCGCCATTGCTATCCCGGATCGCGAACAACGTGCAACGACATTATTAAGAGTTGCAAAAGCATTTACCCATCATAAAGAATTTCGCAAGGCTCAGGATACTATCACGCGTATTTATGGATCTAACCGGCAAGCTATAGCTTTAGCAGATTGTGCGACTGCAATGGCTTATTCTGGTGATCACGCTAGTGCAAACAACCTTTTGGAGGAAGCAATCAAGGCCATCTCTAATACTTATTCCATTATTAATAATAATGATCTTTTAGCTGAAGCATATACAAATTTATCTATCTCCTTCATGAAAAACAATCTTTTCAATGAAGCAGACGCGATCATCGCTCGAATCTCCTTCAATTTAAGATTTTATATTAATAATCTCACTAATCTTGCAACTCATCTTTTCAAAGCGGGAAGGCTTATTGATGCCAATAGAGTTTTTACTAAAGCAAGAAATGCTATTATTAATCTTCCTACTAACGATATTTATTGCTCTCAATATGAGGCGCTTATCAATCTAGCGCGCGGTTTTGCATATACTCAACAATTTGACGAAGCATACAATATCCTTTCTAATGTATACTCATCCACTCGTGACTTGAAAGAGTCGATCAAAGGTATTCGCGATAGGGTTTTCCTCGATTTAGCGCGAGCCTTTATCCAAATTGGCCGTTTCTCCGAAGCACAAGCAGTTGCACAAGATATTGATCGTGAGCATTATCCGTACTACTATGTTATTATTCTTTCTGAATTAATTCCAGCTTTTGTTCGAGAAGGGAAAGGAGTTGAGGCTCAAGCAATATTTATTAAAGCTTATAATGAAGCGGAAAACATTCTTGAACCAAGATACCGAGTCAGTGCATTTAGAAATTTAGCTATTGATCTTGTGTATGCTAAACGAGAACAGGATGCAGATGAAATCTTCGCTAAAGCTTTTTCAGTAATTCATAGTCTCCCTAATCAAAACCAACGCATAAATTTATTGCAAGACCTTTCGATCTCCCTCGCAGCATGTGGACGGTTTGAAAAGGCTCATGATATTGCTAAACATCTTGAAGACCCTGCAGCTCGCGCTAATGTTCTAATAAAATTAGCCACCGCACTTGCTAATGCAGAACTGAAACACAAGGCTACCAGCGTCTTTTCCAAAGCCCGCCGCGCCGCCGACGCGATTGCTAGCGACTGGCACCGCGCCGAGGCGCTGACCGAACTTGCCCAAGCCCTCACCAACGCCAACCGCATCGCCGAGGCTGTGGCACTCCTTGCCGAAACTTGGCAGCAAGCGCAGACCCGCGATGAATTGCTGCGCTTGTTTGCGGTGGAGGCCGAGTTGATCCGGGCGTACCCAGAGATCGGGGCCGGTTTTGTGCGGGCGTTTGCGTGGGTCGAAGAAGCGATGCGGCGGGGTACGTAGGGGCATAGCGGCGGGGTACGTAGGGGCATAGCGACGGGGTACGTAGGGGCATAGCGACGCTATGCCCCTACGTACCCCGCCGCGCCCCACAAACCACTCACAACTCCCACTGGCGCAGCTCTTCTAGCCAACGGTGGCTGGTCAAATCCATCTGCACCGGCGTCAAGCTGGCATAGCCTTCGCTGATCGCTGCGATGTCGGTGCCCTCTTCGTAGTGGTCTTCCGGCTCGGCCCCGTCGATCCAGTAGTATGGCCTCCCACGCGGGTCGTAGCGCACCACCAGCTCGTCGCGGTAGACGCGGCGGCCCAACCGGCCCACTTTGATCCCGCGCAGCTCGCCGGGCGCTACCACCGGGATGTTGAGGTTGAGCAGCACTTCTGACGGCAAGCCGCGCTCGCGAATGATCGTCACCAACCGCCGCACCGCTACCTGCGCCGCCCGAAAGTCCCACTGGCCGTCTTTGGGCCGCACTTGCGAGACCGCTAACCCCGGTATCCCGAAGACGATGCCCTCCATCGCCGCAGCGACGGTGCCGGAGTAGAGCAGGTCGGTGCCGAGATTGGCCCCTAGATTGATTCCTGACACCACCAGATCGGGTTTGCGGTCGAGCAAGCCCATCACCGCGAGCGCCACGCAATCAGCCGGCGTGCCGTCGCAAATTAGCGCCGGCGAACCGTCACTCAGCGTTCCTTCCCACGCCCGTAGCGGGTCGAACAGTTTGCGGTAGTGGCCGGCGGCGCTCCAGTTGCGGTCAGGAGCGACCACCGCCACTTCGCCGATTTCACTCAATGCGGCGCGCAATGCCGCTAACCCCGGACTTTGGTAGCCATCGTCGTTGGTGACAAGAATGTACATACGTGGTGTCCTTATGTGAAATGCCTGCGGTACGCCGGCGCCCACGCGCCGGTCGGTCAACTGGCCATGGTCGAACTCCCTACATTCTACCGAGACTTTCCGTGATGAGGCAAGCGTTCGTTAGCCGCGGAGGGATCAAACGCAAAGGCGCGAAGGGCGCAGAGGGCGCAAAGGGTTTTGGGATATTTGTAGAGCCGCACGGCTGTGCGGCTCCACCCGACGCGCCAAGCACGCAGAGGACGCAAAGGGTTTTGGGATATTTGTAGAGCCGCACGGACGTGCGGCTCCAATATTGATCGCTGTGCGATGCCGTAAAGCCCCGTGCTGCCTTCCCCATCACCCCTCCCCCAGCGGGGGAGGGGCAAGGGGTGGGGGCATCAGCCCGCGCAGCGGGCTTCGTACCCCTAGCCCGACCCT
>JAPDPN010000148.1:0-6077 GCA_034506455.1 Candidatus Zhuqueibacterota bacterium
GGTACAAGAGCGTCGACGTGATCAACCGCATATGGGGATTCAATTACTGGGGGCAGTCGATTAACGATTGGGACGAGCTGGCGCCGGTCGACGGCATGGTCAATCCCGGCTACAAGCTGGAATGGGAGCGGTTTCAGCAAAAAATCACCACCGACTTTCTCGCCTGGCAGGCGCAGATTGTGCGCGAGCTGAAAAGGCCCGATCAGTTCATCACCCACAACTTTGTCGGCGGCTTTCGCACCAACATTAATCAATACGACATTGCCCGCTGTCTCGACATTGCCGCCGTCAATCCCTATACGCCGGTGCAGGACGATCTGAGCGGAGAGGAAATCTGTTTTTCCGGCGATCTCAACCGCTCGTTCAAACGGCAGAATTATTTGGTGACTGAGACCAATGCGCAGACCATCGGCTGGGATTCCAAATACCAGCGGCCTCCTTATGACGGCCAGCTGCGGCTCAATGCCTATTTTCATTTTGCAAGCGGCGCCAACTCGGTTGCCTACTGGCATTGGCATTCGCTGCATTACGGTCAGGAAACCTACTGGAAAGGCGTGCTTTCGCACGACCTGCAGCCGAATCGGATCTACCGCGAGGCAAGCCGGATCGCGCAGGAGCTGAAGAAAATCGGGCCGGAGATCGTCGACCTCAAAAAGAAAAATCGCGTCGCCCTGCTTGCCGACGTCGATTCCTATCATGGGATCCGCTTCATGCCGTTCGATGACCGTGTCGATTATCTGCGCGTGCTGCATCAACTCTATCACGCGGCATATGCCCTCAATGTGGAGCTCGACTTTGTCTTTCCGCAGACCGCTTCGTTTGCCGATTACGACGTGCTGCTCGTGCCGGCGCTCTATGTCGCTTCGGACGACCTGCTCAAACGAATCGCCGATTTCGTCAAGAACGGCGGCCGCGCCCTGATCACATTTAAGAGCGGCTTTTGCAACGAGTACTCGACCGTGCGCTGGGAGCTTGCACCCGGACCGCTGCGGCCGGTGATCGGCGCTTACTATCAGGAATTTTCCAACCTCGCCGCCCCTCTGGCGCTCAAAGGCGATCCGTTTCAGGCGGGAGAAGGTAATCGCGTCTCGGTGTGGGCCGAATTCCTTATCCCCGAGACCGCAAAGCCTTTGGCTTTTTACGACCATCCCTTTTTCGGGCAATGGCCGGCTATTGTCGAGAACCAATACGGCAAGGGTAAAGCGATCTATGAAGGCACTTTTCTCTCAGACGAGCTGCAGATTAGAGTGATGAAAAAGCTGCTTGCCGATGCCGGCATTTTGGGCGAGGAACAAAGCCTGCCGCCCAAAGTCAAGGTGCGCAGCGGCGTCAACCGCAAAGGGCGGACGATCCGTTACTGCTTGAACGTCTCCGGCGAGCCGCAGGCGTTCGTCTATCCCTTTGCAGACGGTAGAGACCTGCTCGGCGGTCGAGCCGTCAAGCAGGGCGAAAGCGTAACTTTGGCGCCGTGGGATATCATGATCGTTGAATCAACAAAATAAATCCATTTCTAACGAGTCGAAAATTCTATTTACAACAGTGTGCCGACAGGCAGAATTTTAAAAAGGGAGAGGAAGGAATATGGCGAACTTGTTTGCAGGCATTGATTCTTCGACGCAGAGCACCAAGCTGGTGGTGATCGATCTCGATGAAAAGCGCGTGGTTTTTGTCGATTCGGTCAACTATGACCGAGATCTGCCCAAGTACAACACCAAGAACGGCGTCATCCAAACGGATCAGCTCGGTGTTTCCGAGTCGGACCCGAATATGTGGATCGAGGCGTTGGAGATCTTGTTCGAGCGTCTGGCCGCCTCGCCGGTGCCGCAGGCGGAAATCAAGGCGATCTCCGTTTCCGGCCAGCAGCACGGCCTGGTCACTCTGGATGCGGGGGGCAATTTGACGCGCAAGACCAGCAAGCTGTGGAACGATTTTTCGACCCAGGAAGAGTGCGATCTGCTGACGCGCGCAGTCGGCGGCGTCGACAAGATGATCGAGGAGGTCGGCAACAGTCAGCGCACCGGCTACACGGCGGCAAAAATCTATCACATGGTTCGCCACGAGCCGGAGACTTTTGAACGCACGACGACCTGCTTTCTGGTCCACAATTTCATCAACTGGTATCTGACCGGCGGCAAAGAGGGCGGTGTGCGGGTGATGGAGCCCGGCGACACTTCCGGTATGGCTCTGTGGAATCCCAAGACCGGCAAATGGTCGGAAAAGGTGATCAATGCCATCTCGCCCAAGCTGAAGGAAAAGCTGCCGCCGCTGAAACCGGCGGATCAAAGCATCGGCAAGATCGGCAAGAACCTGGCGAAGCGGTTCGGTTTTTCGCCTGACTGCAAGATCGATGCGGGCTGCGGCGACAACATGTACGGCGCCGTGGGTACCGGCAACGTCAGGCCGGGCATCGTGACGGTCAGCCTGGGCACCAGCGGCACCGCCTATACCTACCTCGAGGAACCGTACGTCGATCCCAGCGGCGAGATTGCGGCGTTTTGCGATTCCACCGGCCATTATTTGCCGTTGCTGTGCGTCTCCAATTTGGCAAACGGCTACAACGAGGTTCTGTCGTTGTTCGGATTGTCTCACAAAGAATTTGTCGAAGTGGTCAAGCAGGTTCCGGTCGGCAATCGCGGTCGCCTGCTGCTGCCCTGGTACATCGGCGAGCGCACGCCGGACGTCCCGAATGCCGCGCCTATCTATATTGGCTTTGCGCTGGGTGACTTTACCCGCGAGGCGCTGTGCCGGGCAGTGCTTGAGGGGCATATCCTAAACCTTTACGACGGATTCCGCAAGATGCCGGTCAAGGCGTCGGAGATTCGTTTGACCGGCGGCCTGTCGCAGTCGGCGGCCTGGCGGCAGACGATCGCCGACATTTTCGAGGCCGAAGTGGTACCGGTGGAAGGCGAGGGAGCGGCGCTCGGTGCGGCGCTGCACGCCGCCTGGGTGTGGAAAAAAGAGGCGGGAGAAAAGGTCAGTCTCCAAGAAGTGGTCGAACCGTTTGTGGTTCTTTTGCAGGATCAGCGCTGCAAACCGGATCCGAAGGCGGTTGCGGTTTACCGCCGCATGAAGCAGGTATTCGGCGATTTCAGTCTGCGCGTGCGGGGATTTCAGACCCAGAGCGATCCGTTTGCTCAGCGCATGCAATTGACGGCATAGGAGTCTATGATGAAAATGTCGCGCAGATCTTTTCACAAAGGCGTTTTGGCGGCCGCCGCCGCGACTGCCTTGCCGCTTCCGGCGCAGAAAAAAGGAGGCGTTCGTCTCGGCGGGCCGGTTTTCGGCGCGCCGGAGGATCCCGTCGCTTGGGTAGAAGAGCACGTCGGCATGGGATACGGGGCGGCATACTGCCCGGTTAAATTCAATGATCCGCCGGAATTAAAGAATGCATTCGTCAAGGCGGCGGAGGACGCCGGTTTGGTGATCGCCGAAGTCGGCGCCTGGAGCAATCCGCTCAGCCGCAACGAAGAGGAGAGGCGACAGGCGCTGCAAAAGAACATCGAAGCGTTGGCGCTGGCCGACGAAATCGGCGCGGTCTGCGCCGTCAACATCGCCGGTTCGTTCGGCGAGGACTGGGCCGGCGTGCACGTTGACAACACCAGCAGCGAGTTTTTCGATGCCTGCGTCGAAACCACGCGCAAGATCATCGATGCGGTCAAGCCCAAGCGGGCTTTTTACACTTTGGAAACCATGCCTTATACCATTCCGGATTCTCCGGACGTCTATCTCGAACTCATCAAGGCCATCGATCGCCGGCAGTTCGCCTGCCACCTGGATCCGGTCAATCTGATCAATTCGCCGCGGCGTTTCTATCGTAACGGCGATTTCATCCGCGAATGTTTCTCTCTGCTGGGACCGTACATCAAGAGCTGTCATGCCAAGGACGTGGTGCTGCAGAACAAGGCGCTGGTGCATTTAGATGAGGTGCGTCCAGGCCTCGGCGGGCTTGACTATAAAGTGCTGCTGCAGGAATTGGCGGCGCTGCCCAAGCCCGTACCGTTGATGATCGAGCACCTTGCCACACCGGAAGAGTATCGCCAGGCCGCCGAGTATATTCGCGGCGTCGGCAGAGAGATCGGTGTCAAATTTATCTAGCGAGATTGTCCGCAGTAAGCATGACCCCTGCCGCGGCGGGGCGGAGGATGCTGTATGAACGGCACTTACATTGCTGTTTTGACCGGCGATTTGATTCGATCGCGTCGCTTATCCCTGGCGGAGCGAGAGAGCGTTTTCGAGGCGATGAAGGTCGTCGGGCACAATTTGCTCCAACATCTTGACGCCCCGGTGAGCGGCCCGCATCTCTTTCGCGGCGATTCCTGGCAGCTGATGATCGGCGATGCCCGCCTTGCCCTGCATGCTCCATTCTATATCCGCGCCGAGTTGATCAGCCGTTTTGCGGTCGATTCGCGCATCGGCGTCGGTATCGGCTGCATCGATACCCTGCCTGCCGAGGGACTGGGAACGGCCGACGGATCGGCTTTTCGCTTGTCCGGTGCCGCCTTGGATTCTTTGTCTCGACGGGAAACTTGCCGTTGTCTATTGCAGGAAGCCCCCTTTTTTCATTCCGCGTGGATAAATGTTGCGTTAAACTATGCGGCACGGTATGCCTCCCAATGGTCGTAACGCGAAGCCTTTGCCGTTGCCCGCGCGTTGGGTGGAATGGGTGTGAAACAAATCGCCAAGGGTTGGCTTGGCAAACCGGCTACGCCGGCCAATGTGTCTGCAACGCTGCGCCGCGCCGCATGGGAAGAACTGCGCCAATTCTTAAATCAATTTTCTGCTGCAATCGAAAGAATTAGCAGCAAGGAATCCGCATGATGTTAATCTGTTAGAATTAAATCAAGCTTTTTAACTTTTAAAAGTTAATGATACACCTGCTTTGGCCGGCGTATTGGAAAAATTTCTCTGGTTCATTCCGCTTTGGACAGCATGGACGGCGGTGGAATTTGCATTGCGGCCAATCCGGCAAAGGCTGAAGGGCGATGTTACTGAAAAAATTCATTATTCCCTACTGCATTCCATTGCCGCATACGGGATTTGCTTCTCGTTTTCTCTCCGGCCTTTGTTGCCGCTGACGGCTTTACTAAATTTCGGGATTTCTTTTTTACCGTTAAAAACCTGGCGACAAGCCCTCTTACGGTATTCTGCGGCGGTCGTCTCTCTCTTTGTTCTTGCCTTCGGCTATCCTATTCCTGCGTTTGTTCATTATGTCGGGCGCTCCTTTGCAACTGTGCTGCGGACAGCTTCATGGATGATTGCCGTCGTTATAGGCGCGGGCGATCTTGTCGGACTTTTTATGAAGGAGATTGCCGAGAAAAATTGCATCCAACGGCAGGGAATAGCCGAAGGGGGACTATGGATCGGCCGGCTCGAGCGTCTGCTGATCCTGCTTTTTTTCCTCGCCCATTTTCCCGCCGGCGCAGGTTTTCTTGCCGCTGCAAAATCAATTCTCCGTTTCAGCGAAACGCACGATAATCAAAAAGCTGCAGCGTATGTGATCATCGGTACGCTTGCAAGTTTTGCCGCGGCCGTGAGCGGTGCCATGATTATTTCCGTCAGTAAAAGTTTTCTTGGAATCCAATAGAAAGCCGATTGACGACTCTCAGGAGGATTGAAAGGTAAACCGGCGCCGATCTCCATCAGACAGCTTGTGAGCGATCTTGGAAAGAAACAGCATGCATCTAAAAACCTCAGCGTATATTCCAGATTAAAAAAACTTGCTTTGACGGTATAAAAATACACTATGCGAGCTTTGGCGCCGGTTCATTAAGGTTCAACTGCAGACTCTAACCGTTAAGATAAAGCAATCGAGAGCTGTTGCAACGCCGGTGAGAACAAATGCCCGCTTCGTACGTCCCCTGATTAAAGTCAAACGCCGGATTTTTCGAGTTTGGATTTTTAAGAAAAGGCTTTTATGAAATCGATTACCCGCTTTTCCGTACGCTATCCCGTAACCGTACTGATGTTCGTCCTCGCGGTTTTTCTGCTGGGCTACATCTCGTTTTCGCGCTTGTCCGTGGAACTGTTTCCGGACCTCAACAATCCCCGTCTGTTTGTCGAGATCAAGGCGGGCGAGC
>JAPDPN010000149.1:0-5976 GCA_034506455.1 Candidatus Zhuqueibacterota bacterium
GATGACCGGCTGTTGGAGATCGATTTCATAGATCGTTTTTTGTGCGTTGGCGATGCAGCCGTACAGTTTTATTCCGAGCGCCTGCAGACGCGGCAGCGATTTCTCGACCTCGTCGATCATCACCATCGGCAGCCGCTCGTAGGCGCCGGAAGAGGCGCGGGAGACGGCGCCGGCATCGAAATCCCACAGATGCTTTTTCAGCAGCACGGCAGTTACCCCGCACGCCTCGGCGGTACGAAGAATAAAGCCGAGGTTTTGCGCGTCGTCGACGCCTTCCAGCAGAACCAGGAACGGCCGTCGGCTCATGCCTTTCACCTGCTGATAGAGTTCCTCGAAAGTCGGCTGTTTTTTAGCCGAGCAGAGGGCGATCACCCCTCCATGCGTCACCCCTTTAGCCATGGCGTCCAATTCCGCCGCGCTGAGGGTTTTGATCGGAACGGCCTGCTGCTCGGCCGCTTCGAGCAGAGACGCCAGCTTTTCGGTGTGCAGGCCTTCGCGGATAAAGATCACCTCGAACCGCCGCCGACGCGCCTGCAGCGCCGCTTCGATGCTGATTCTGCCTTCCAGGATTTCCATGACGCTGTCGAAAGAAAACGCCCTCAACATGAAGGGCGTTTTCTTGTCGATTTGCCTTTTATTGTTTCGGCGCAACAGTCATGACAAAGCCGCCGTAGGGCTGCATGACGATCTGCTGCGCGTCGCCCGCAAGGCTGCGAAAGGCAAAGGTGCGCGGCGAATCGCCGTCGCCGATGAATTGGATGATCTTTTCGCCGTTAAACAGCTTTGACAGATCGAGAGTCACCGTCTTCGGTTCCTTCAGGCCGTTGATGCCGCCTACATACCAAACCTCGCCCTTTTTGCGCGCCAGGACAACATGCGAAGAGGGATGGCCGTCGAGCATCAGAGTCTCGTCCCAAACTACGGGCAGAGTCTTTAAGAAGGACTGTACTTCATCGGGTTGGGCGGCATAGCTTTCCGGCTTGTCGGCAAAGTGAAGAACGCCGCTCTGAAAGACAACCGACAGCGCCAGCTCGTGGGCGTTGGTGGTGAGGTGCGGATAATCGACATCGGAAAAGGTGACTGGGGTATAATCCATCGGACCTATTGCGTTGCGGGTAAAGACCAAATGCACGTTGTGCAGAGGCGCTTTTTCCGGATACTCCGGTGCAAATTTATAGCACTCGGCGCCTCGCACCGCTTCCAATGTCATCATATTGGGATAGGTACGTTCCCAGCCGCGCGGCACGGTGCAGCCGTGAAAATTGACCATGATGCCATAGTCGTTTGCATCTTTTAGCAAGTCGATATAGTATTGAATCATGCCCTGCTTGTCGCTATGCCAGAAATCGACCTTGACGCCCTTTACGCCGATCTCTTTAAGCCATTGCAGCTCGCGGCGCCGGGTTACTATATCGTACATGCGTTCCCGTGGGGCTTCGGTGACGATGTTGTGCGGTCCTCCGGAGTTGTACCAAAGCCACACGCCGACGTTTTTCGATTGAGCGTATTTGATGAACGAGATCAAATCGGCTGTCGGTTCAAAGTTCCAGTTGGCGTCGACCAAATAGTACTCCCAATCCTGTTGGGCGCAATAGTCGATGAATTTTCGCTGGCGTTTGAAATCGCGTGGACTGTTGCTTTCCGACCACCAGCTCCAACCGGCGCGGCCGGGCTTGATATAGCTGTCGACAGGATAAGCCGGAGGATCGGCCAGATGCGTAATCAGAGAAGATTCGACGATACCCGCCGGCGAATCGGCAATGATCATGGCTTTCCAGGAGGTTTCCCACGGCAGGGTGGAAGACGGCCGCACGTCACCGACTCCTTCTCCGTCTTTTGCTTCCGGAAAGCGGATGCGGTAAAGGCCGCCGGGCGCTTCCTTTTCGAAGCGGGTACCGCAGTAACTGCCGTTCAACCCGGACTCGGCAATCAGCAGCCAGGTTTTGCCGTTGTTGACGTTAAAGAGAGCCGGCATGGCCCATCCTGCCTCGGTCGGCGACGCAGTGCCCACGGGGTACTCGGCATAATAATTCTCATAAGCCGGTGTGTACTGGCTGGGATTGTCATAAGGCATAATGAAGGCCTTGCCTGCCTGAATCTTGAAAGCAGTGACCTCGCGTTCGAGGGTTTTGACTTCGGAGTCGGTTTCAGGGAAGCGGTATTTGAAGGCCGCCCCGTCATTATAAGCACGCGCAATCATTTCAATTTTACCGCCTTGGGCATTGGCAAAAGTCAGCGTCGCCTCGTTGGCAAAGTTGCGGCATAGGCTGCGTTTGCCGTTGTGCAGGGTGTAGGTCTCGTCGATAACGCGGTCGCTGCGGGAAATAAAAGACAATCCGGCGGCAAAGGAAGCGTCCGTACGCACCAGCCCAAGCGGCGACGACTCAATGACGATGACACCGCCGGAGGCGACGGTATAGCTGAGAGAGCCGTCGGACCGGTTCAAGGAGACAGTCAAAGCGATACGGCCGTCCGGAGAAACGACCTGCCAATCTTGGGTCTGTCGGGCTGAACAGGATAGGAGAGCAGCCGAAATGATCAAAGTCAATGCCGATCTTTTCATAGTTTTTTTCCTCGATAATATCAGCTGATTTTAGCACCACAAACTGAGGCCGGTTTTTTTACAAGACTTTTAAATTAAGCAAATTTTCCGCGGAATTACAAAGGATTTTGCCGCTCGTCCGGCGCCGAATATGGGGCACGGATAGAGCATCCCCAAAGCTGTTCAAAAAAGGGTTGCCGACGATTTAGCGTTTTATGCCGTTCTGTTTATCTTTATGACAAATCGTCGATATGGACTCTTTAATGCCCTTAATCTTTATGTCAGTTGAACATGTGAAAGTTACGACGGCCATTATAGTGGGAAATGCGGCTTTGACTGCACTTTATGTCGCTCAACAATAAAAAGAGCTGATCTGGTCGATGATAAAGGCGAGCTCGCTTTCTTTCAACTCATAATAGAGCGGCAGGCGGAGAAGGCAGTTCGACCAGCGTTCGGCGTTCGGCAGAGGGCGGCCGTCGTGTTTGTCTTTGTAAAAGGGTGAACAATGGAGTGTCAGATAATGGAAAACCGCATGAATGCCGGCTTGTCGCAGATGCCGCAGAAGAGCATCCCGCTCGGTTTTGCTTTCCGTCTTTACAAAAAAGATGTGACTGTTATGACGGGCGTAAGCCGGAACCTTCGGCAGTTTCAGCTTTCCGGCGTTTTCGAGCGGGGCAAGTCCTTGGCGGTAGAGATTCCATAAATGCAGCCGTTTTTGTTGAATCTGCTCAATGCATTCCAATTGCCCATACAAAAAAGCGGCAGTCAGTTCCGAAGCCAAAAAGGAGGACCCCAAGTCCAACCATTCATATTTGCTCGTCTCGTTCCGGTAAAAAGCGGCACGGTTGGTGCCTTTTTCCCAAACGATCTCTGCGCGCGATACCAACGAAGGATCGTTTACAACGAGCAAACCGCCTTCGCCCGCGGTGACATTTTTGCTTTCATGAAAAGAAAATGCCGCCAGATCGCCGAAAGTGCCGAGCGGTCGATCTTTGTAATACGCATCCACGGCCTGCGCCGCGTCTTCGACGATGCGGACGGCGTGCCGCTTCGCGACGGCCATTAGCCGATCCATATCGCAGGCAACGCCGGCGTAATGGACGGGCACGACGGCGCGCGTCCGCGGCGTGATCAGAGACTCGATAGAGCCGATATCAAGGTTGGGCGTCTCGGTCTCGCTGTCGGCAAAAATGATCCGTGCGCCGCGCAGAAGAAAGGCATTGGCTGTCGAAACAAAGGTAAAGGCGGGTATAATGACCTCGTCTCCCGGCTTGAGATCGAGCAACAACGCCGCCATCTCCAATGCTGCTGTGCCGGAAGTTGTCAGAAACGAGTTGGTGAAACGGTACCGTTGGCGAAAAAAATTGTGACACCGCCGTGTAAAAAGGCCGTTGCCTGCTAAATGACCTCGTGAAACGGCCTCGGCAATATATTCCAATTCTCTACCGACTCTTGCCGGTTTATTGAACGGAATCGTTTGATGTAAAGAGTTTGGGGATTGTAGTTCTTCAATTGTCGGCCTCATTTCTTCGTATCGCACTTTCTGAATGCTAGAAAAACCCATATACCGGCTCCGATTATGCCATTAAATAAAATTCCTCCCAGATTCAAGAACGAGACGAGAACTGCTTCTTCAGCCTGCACCGCAAAAAAACGATAAAGATAAAGGTAAGTGAATTCTCTAACTCCGGCTCCGGCAAAGGATATGGGAACGAGCGTAACGATGACGGCGGCCGGAGAGGCAAAAGCGACGACGGTAAACGGCAAGGGGCGGACGGCGTGAAAAAACAGCCAATTGTTCAAGACGGTCAGCAATTGAATCGTTGTCGACCAGCCGAATAACCACATGAGCCTGCGCAAAGGCAGAGCTTGGCGCAAAGAAGCGGCAGGATTCACTGGTATAAAATCGAGCCAAGAACGTGTTTTGAGAAATCGGCTTATTCGAAGGGCAAGTCGGCCGTTTTCCCAATAGAGAAAGCCGAGAGCACCTAAAGAGGCGAGGAGCAAAAAGAGTGCGGTTCGACTGATCCAAATCGTCTCGCTGCGGGCGGCAATAGGCAAAAATCCGGCCGCACAAAGCAATATTGCCGTTGCCGCCGCCAAAGAGGTGAAGCGTTCCAAGAGAATAATCAACAAGCCGTTCCGATAGGCACCGGTCGCTTTCCCGCCGGAAACAAGGCGATACAAATCCCATCCCGCGTAGCCGGGTGTTAAAAGACCTGCGGTATATCCAATCCAATGTTGCGTCAAGGCAAAGCTGCGTGATACGGGTTTATTGCCTAAACAGTTCATCAAAAAGTTCCATCGTAACGCGCCGATAAGGATCGATGCCGGGTATAAAAAAATAACGGGCAATAGGCACAATTTGTTTGCTCTTTGGAAAGCTTCCTGCAGGCGATCGATATCCAAACGCCGAAAAAGAAAAAAGAGAAACAGGACCGGCGCAATAAAATAGGTCCATCGCCGGACTGCGGACAAAAAACTGTGTCGGTTATTCAAGCTGAGTTCCAATGATCCGGCGGATCGCATAGGGAGTACGACGAACAAAGCTCTGCAGAATGCGAAAGCAATAATGGCCGATGAGGCCAAGGGCAGTCAAGTTTGCTCCCAACGCCAAAAGCATCAACACCAGCAGCCAAGTTGAAAAAGACAACGTGCCGCCGAGACCGCGCATTTGTAAAAATATTAGGATAATAGCCGTGCCGGCTGCACCGAAAAAGAAAACGCTGCCGACAATTGCCGTCAGTGTGCTCGGAACCGGCGAATAATAAATGAGCAAATTCATAAACATGCTGAATCGGCGGCGATGGGAATATCCGCTTTTGCCTTCTTTACGAGGGTAGTGCGGGACGGTCACATTGACGACGTCCTGAGTTTGACGGAGCAGCAAATAAGTCAACGCCGGGTGGGGGATCATCATCTCGCGTAATCCATCGATCAACTGCCGTTTCAAAAGACGGAAAGAGCTAAGCTCAATTCCGCGAGGTTTTCCGAAAAGGGGCGTTTCCAACGCTTCTTTTAGTTTGTGCGTTATTCGACGGAGAGGGCCGTGATGCATGACGGGGAATCGTGCAACGACCATATCGTGATACTGTTCACTAATCAATAATGGAATATACTCCGGTGCGTGCTGCAGATCGTCGTCCATGGTGATGACGTAATCGCCGCGACTGTGGAAGAGACCGCAGATTAACGCCGACATTTGGCCGAAATTTCTGGTTAATTGGATTACCGTAAGGTGGGGATTCTTTTCCGCCAAAGAAAGGAGAGTAGGCCATGTGTCAGGATTCTTTGATCCGTCGTCGACCATGATTATTTCGAACGGCTTACGGATGGTTTCCGAAAAGACGGCGTTAAGCCGATCAACCAGCTCGATCAGGGATTCTTTGGTATTATAAACGGGAATGACGATGGAGTATAGTATTGTCTGCATG
>JAPDPN010000150.1:0-1694 GCA_034506455.1 Candidatus Zhuqueibacterota bacterium
TGTCCTGCGCTATTGGGAAAGCGAGTTTCCTGAACTCAAACCCAATAAAAATCGGGCCGGCAATCGCATTTATAAAAAGAGCGACATTCAGCTGATTTTTGCCATCAAGCGACTACTCTACGAGGACAAATACACAATCGAGGGCGCCCGAAGAAAACTGCGCGAAATGCGGCAGAACAATGAGCTGAACGGGCAGCTGTCGATATTTCAAGGCCGCAACGGCAATGGAATTTTGGACGAAATCTACAGCGGTTTGAAAGAGTGTTTGGAGATTTTGCAGCAGAACGAGAGGAAAGACGAATCGGCAGAAAAGGAGGCTGATTCGGGCAGCATCGGGGCGTAGCGCAGTCCGGTTAGCGCACTTGACTGGGGGTCAAGGGGTCGGAAGTTCAAATCTTCTCGCCCCGACGCAAATGAAAAGCCTGCGGTTGACGCAGGCTTTTTTGTTTCACGCCCTGATATCGAAACAGGGCTTGCTGTTCGACCTAACCAATCGGCATTCTCGTTTAAGCGGCACCCCACTATCCTTTACGATTCCTCCGTTCCTTACTTCTGGAAACCCCTGTGCTCACTCTCCGAAAGCATGGACGCGGGCAAACGCTGCTTAATTAACTTACAGTAAAAATCCGGTGACGACGGCATAAAAATTCCGTTATCGAGCACCGCAAAAGGAATAGAGCGTTGGAAACAAGAAGAATAAGCCTGCCTGCGCAGGCAAAAGATCAGAAAAAAAACGTACTTTGCAAAAAGCACACGCGACAAATTGGTGCATCGCCGGTGTTCTTGACAAAGGTTCCAGGCATAAAAAAGCTATAACCGGCGAGCAGTTCGAGCTGTTTTGTAACGTTCGAGCGGGCGATAAGATCGATTTCGTGTCCCAATTCACGCCCGGACGCGCCGAGCGGATCGACCCGCTGAGCGCCGGCGACAGAATACCACGCGTCCCTCGCCCTATCGAGGGTGAAATGGTGATATTCGCCGATCAGGCGCAGATTCGGTATCGGCCTCCAGGTCAAATCGATTCGATACTCCCGAATGTTTTTCCAAAAGAACAGGCTCATCCAGCCGTAGTGATCGACTGCGGCGCCGCCGAATACGCCGTCAAAGGTACCATAGACGTTGTCGCGCGGATTTTTATCGCCGGAGCCGAGAACGATTTGTGTTTTGACGCTGCATCGGCCCTTTTCATCCAATTTGCATCCTGCCCAAACCGCACTGCCGAAAGCGCGAATGCTTTGATCCGCCCGCCTGCCGAACTGACTGACCGCCGAGGCCCCGACGTTCCAGGCTTCCCACTCTTTTTTGAACCAAAAACCTAGGCTGTGTGAATGCAGATTGCCGAGACTCGATCCGCTCGAGGTGAGCCGACCGTTTTTATAAACGTAAAACAGATCGAGCTGTACAGGCAGGCATTTGAGGGCGCTATAGACAGCGGCTGCAGTCGGGTGCGTCGCTGCGTGGTTCGGCCAAACTCGAGGGTCGTGATATACATATCTACCCAGGATGAAATGGGCGTCAAACAAGCGGTTTTCGTGTTTGAGGACTGCGGCATCCCACACATAACGGCCGGTATTGCTCCAATTGCCGGCGCCGAAAATCCGCCGATCCCGAAAGGTAATTTGTTGCCGCCCTAAGGTCGCGCAGAAATGACGGCCGGTTTTAATTTCAAAGTAGGCGTGGTTGACCTCCAACGG
>JAPDPN010000150.1:1794-5937 GCA_034506455.1 Candidatus Zhuqueibacterota bacterium
TTTCCTTTTGCATAATTTTCCATCAAAACGGCGATGAGTATAAAGACCGGTATAGTAATCGCCGTGCGCAGCAACGAAAACCTGACGCCCAAAAAGGTCATTTCAAATGTCAACATCGGAATTTTGAGCGTGGAAAAGGCGCCGAGATAAATAAAGACGTTGCGCAGGCTGATGCCTTTTTTCAGCAATAAATGGGCAATCGGGAAAGCGACGTAGAGCGGTCCCGCCTGCAGCATGGCAAATAAAATGACGATGACGGTTCCTCTCACGCCGGACCGCTCACCGATGTATTTGACGACGGTTTCCTTCGGCACCCAAACGTCGAAAAGGCCGATGAGGATGAACAGCGGCGGTAAAAAAGAAAGCATTTCAATGAAAAAAGGTACCAAGTGCGACTTGGTCATGTCGATAACCGGCTGAAAAGCGAGCCGATGCGCAGCCATCACGACCGCGCCGAACAGAAACACGATCAGCAGTTCGAATCGATGCGTCGAAAAATAATTTTTCAGACTGGTCACCATATCCATCCGATGAGCAAACCGATGAACAGAGCGCCGACCAGACTGAGACCATTGCGCAGCAGCGTGATTTTCAGCCCGAAATACTTTGTCTCCATCGGGATGGTGACTACCCCGACCATTAACAGGGTGGTGACAAAGACTGCAATCACCGGATAACCGACGCCGCTTTGGATTAAATGACCGCAAACCGGATAGGCAATAAATCCGGGAATCAGCGTAACCGCGCCGACAGCTGCGGCAAAGACATACCCCAAGGCGCCTGAACCTTCTCCAAAGTGTTTAAACAAAAAAGAGGGCGGCGTAAGGAAGAGCAGGATGCTGACAAAGATGATGACCACCAGCGTCGTGGGCAAAATTTTCATAAACATCGCGGCGCCTTTTTTCACGCCGGTCCAGGTCTTTCTTCGGTCGGCGATAAAGGACAACAGAACGCTCAGGCAGGTTACGGCGAGAATAACCCTCATGTCTTACCTTTCAGGAAAATATCAGCCCAAAGATCATACCGGTAATCGTCGCCATAACCACCACCAGCGAGACAAAAACGACGGTTTTTTGGGTGCCCATGACGCTGCGGATGACCAGCATGTTGGGCAACGACAGCGCCGGTCCCGCCAACAGCAGCGCCAACGCAGGCCCTTTGCCCATACCGTTGGCGAGCAGACCCTGCAGGATGGGAATTTCCGTCAGCGTCGCAAAATACATAAAGGCGCCGACGATAGAAGAGAAAAAATTGGCGAACAGTGAATTCCCGCCCACCAGGCTGCTGATCCATTCTTTCGGAATCAATCCCTCGCCGCCGGTCGGTGAGCCGAACAGCAGTCCGGCGACCAAAACGCCGGCCGCTAAAAGCGGCAGAATCTGCTTGGCAAAGTCCCACGTCGCCTTCATCCATTCCTGCGGTTCGCCTTCGCGGCGCGAAATGAGCACGCTGGCGAGGATGACGGCGATGACAAAGGGAATGCTCGGCTGACCGCGGAAGATCAGCGCGGCCGCCGCGGTGAGAATGACGCCGAGAATGACCTGCAGCGCAGGCAGCTTGAGCACGGCAATCAGCGAGACCGCAAACAGCAATCCGAAAAAGGCAGTAATCCGCCATTTCGTCTGCCACAGCAGCAGCCAAAAGCCTTGCGCATCATTGGGTTTGCCCCAATTGGCGAACACAAGTATGGAAACCAGCACGAAAAAATGAAAGGCGGTCTGCCAAAGGGGACGAGACTCGTCGTCCAAAATCAGCAGATCGTCTTCCTTCGCCTTTTTTTCATGAAATATGAACTGCATCAACAGGCCGATGAGCACGCTGAACGAAACCGCGCCGACGACGCGGGCGACGCCTAATTCCAGCCCCAAAACGCGCGCGGTCATGATAATAGCCAGAATATTGATCGCCGGACCGCTGTACAGAAAAGCCACGGCCGGACCGAGTCCGGCCCCGCGCTTGTAGATGCTCGCAAAGAGCGGCAAAACGGTGCAGGAACAGACGGCGAGAATGGTGCCGGACACCGAAGCGACGGCATAGGCAACCCACTGTCTGGCCTGCGCGCCCAGGTATTTGATGACCGACGCCTGACTAACAAAGACGCTGATGACGCCGGCGATGAAAAACGCGGGCAGCAGACAGAGAATGACATGTTCCCGCGCATACCATTTGAGCAGCGCCAGAGCCTCATAGACGGCGCGGTCAAAGCGCGCGGAACCGAGAGGCAAATGATAGGCGGCGATAAATCCGAGCGCCAGCCAAACGAGTGTCTTTATTTCTTTTTTCCAGTTCATCTGTTTTCGAGATCGTGCTTTAATTTTTTCCAATGATTAAAGAGCATTCAGAGGAATACTTTTTTCGCCGTTGCCGTTTCCGCCCCAAGACGGTGGGAGGAGAGAACCGAAAAAATCATTCAGCTCCGATTATGCCTCATTAAGCCATGCGAGGATCTCTTCATCTTTGGGAATACGGCCGTAGGCTCTGACTTTATCCTCAATGACCAGCGCCGGTGTTATCATGATCCCATATTTTTGTATAGTCGGCAGGTCTTTAATTTTTTCGAGCATAATCGGAATATCGTTGCTTTCGGCAACTTGTTTGACTTTATCCTCCAGCATAGTGCATTTTGGGCATCCCATACCGAGAACTTTTACCCTTTTCATTCTAGGCCTCTTGCTTTATCCGGTAATCTTTCCATCATGTTTGTTTTCGAACTTTTTAATTTTTCAATTTCGCATACAATTGTGTGAGGCGGGTCCGATAAGCGATCGCAATTGCGGCTTCATCTTCTGCGAGCGGCTTTACCGGAATCAAATCCATGACCTTTTCGGCTGAGAGACCGGCCCGAAAGTAAATGAAGGAGGAGGCTTCGATCATTGCCGGCAAAGAACGATCCAGTTCTGCCTCACTCAGACCGAATTCCAGTCCCAGCTCTTTCAGCAGACGGTATTGAAACCATAAATAAGTCGGCCCCATAGCGACCACCATGGCGTAGCCTTCCATCTTTTCCTCAACGATCTCGGGACAAGGTCCGAGTTTTTCGAACAGCTTTAAATAATATGCTTTTTCATCCGCAGAAAAATCTTGCGCAAAAACACACGGGTTATAGCCGGCGTTGATAAAAGAAGTAGCCAACGGCAACAAGCGGATCACTCTTTTGAAGCCGAGCATATCGCTGATTTTAGCGAGAGTAAACTTGGGCGACAGCGAGATCAGGGTTGCTTCCGGCTTGAGTGCGCCTTTGATCTCTTCCAACACGCCGGCAATTGCGGGCGGATGCAGGGCAAGGAAAACATCATCCTGGGCCGCCGCTTCACGATTGTTTGCGGCAAGAATAATCTGCGGATAAGCCGATTTAAGGTTGTTCAGTACATCAGCGTTGATGTCACTGACCACAATCTTTTCCGGCAGCGCATCGGCGCATTTGAACCCTTCGAGCAGAATGCGCGTCGCGCGACCACCGCCGATGAAACCCCACGTACGTTGCGATATGGAAACCTCCTGTTGTTGTTTCAAACCTTGATAAAAAGTGTAAAATCGCTCTTTAATTTCATCGCGAATGCGTCGAAATTCACTCAAGATCTCGTCGTCAGTACCCGTTGCCGCTGCCGGATCTTCAAAGCCGATATGCAGACGATGTTTGACCGACCCCAAAAATACCGGACACGTTTCACGCGCATGGTCACAGACTGTTATGACATAATCAAAATCAATCGGCAGAAACTGTTCGACGGATTTCGGATAGGATGCGGACAAATCGATGCCCGCTTCGGCCATCACCTGCACCGCCTTGGGATGCACCCGCTCGGCCGGAGCCGTACCTGCCGAATAAACTTGAAGCCGCGAATCGAACGACTTGAGCCATCCCTCCGCCATCTGGCTCCGACAAGAGTTGCCTGTACATAAGATAAGAATTCTCATAGGATCTCCGAGTTTTGTCATTCACTTTTACAGATGAGATTTCTGTCGACGATTTCCGCCGCCCGGCGGTCTCGCAGCGCCGTCGGCTCGGCTTCGAACCTGCGGTCCAGCCACTCCAACAATATCTGAATGTCTTTGTCCTTTGGATCGGGATTGCGCGCATAATTGACCCACTTGCCCTCCTTGACATCGATAATAAAACCGGCATCGCGCAGAACGGCAAGG
>JAPDPN010000151.1:0-2435 GCA_034506455.1 Candidatus Zhuqueibacterota bacterium
GTGCCCGAACGCCGCGCTCTGTACAATGCTTTCGCCGCCTTTATCCGGCTGAAAAAACGACCGGAAATGCTCAATCCGAGCGTCAAGTCGTCCTTTGCTCCCTCGTTCAAATGGATGAGCCTGACAACCGACTCGCTCAACGTCGTTTTGGCCGCCAATTTCGACGTGATCCCGCTGGATAAATCCATGCCTTTTCCTAAAAGCGGAAAATGGTATGACTTGAACGGCGACAGCCTGACCATCCGCAACACCGATACGCTTTTTACCTTTTCCCCTGGCCAGTACCGGCTTCTCCTCGACTATAAAATCTTTCGAACAAATCCGTCCGGTATCGCCGGCTCCAAAGACACGACTCGACTACAGCTGCTGGCGGAAAGCTATCCCAATCCGTTCAACAGTGAAACCGTCATTCGATTTTACCTGCCAGCCGACGCCGAGGTCAGGGTGACGATTTTCGATGCCCGCGGACGCAAGGTCAAAACGCTGCACCACGGCACTCTGCAGGCCGGAAGGCAGCTGCTGGTTTGGGACTGCCGAACCGAAAACGACACAGCGGCGGCTAGCGGCGTCTATTTCTGCCGGATCGAGTCTGCGCAATTAGTAAAATCGCTAAAATTGATTTGCATAAAATAAACTGACCATTATAGCGCTTATTTAAAGTCATGAACACACAAGGGGAAAAAATGAAGCTCACGCCCATCATTTTACGCTATTTCCTGCCTTTGCAAGGCGGTGGTGAAACGCGGACTGAGCCGTTTCAGGCCGCCCTTTCGGAAGACGTGCTGCACACCATTCTATTTTTTAACCGCCGTGAGGGATATGCCGTCAGCTCGGCAGGTCTTGTGCTGCATACGCAGGACACCGGTGCAACCCGGAAGCGGGAGAATACCGTACCGTTAAATTGCTCGTAGTCCGATGTTCTTTTCGTTGATCCGTCCTGCGCCTGAGCGGTCGGAACGCACGGTCGTGTCGGTCGGTACAGCGCCCCGACCGGGGATCCTGCAAGGGTAAACCGCAGGCGGCAGGAAGCCGCCGGCCTTTTCGGCGAGCCGCTGCAGGTGCATAATCCGGTCAATGGTTCGGCCACGCTGATTTACTCGCTTCCGCATCCCGCAGCAGTGCAGTTGGAAATCTATGACCTGCTAGGACGACGAGTGCGGATACTGGAATTCGGTGTGAAAGGTGCGGGCACCTACTCCGTTCTATGGAATCTCGAAGACGACCCTGCGCATCGAGTTCCTGCCGGCACTTACATCTGCTGCCTGCGCCTCGACGGCAGACCTTTTATCAAGAAACTGAAAGTCATCAAATAAAAAAGGCGGCTGTTAAAGGCCGCCTTTTTCTTGCGAAATCGATGAGTTTATTACAGCTTGAAGCGATACCCGAGCTGTACCGCCCAGGTGTTCATGCCGAAGGAATCGCTCTCTTCGCCCGTCTCACTATCCGATGCTTTTCGGGAGACGATGTTATAGTTGAATTCAGCATAGAAGCCTTTTTGGAGCATCACGCCGGCACCCAGATTAAAGCCTAACGCACCGTTGACGTCAATGGTTTCTTTTTCCTTTTGCCCTTCATAGCTGACTTCAACCTCGGCATCGCCGAAATACATTCCGAGCCCGCCTTTGACAAAGGGCTTGAGGTTGCCCTTACCCAAATAATAACGTCCAAAAACTCCGACCAGGTTCTGCTTAAAGGTCGAGGTCACTTTTATGTCATACAATTCGGTTTCAAAGCCGTAACCCGGCAACGCCAGATTAAGCTCGCCGCCTACTTCGAGATTGGGCATGGCCGCATAGCCGACTGCGACACCGAGAGGAATCGCCGAAGCCGATTCCTCCTGATCCTCAAAGGCCGAGTAGCTCAAGCCGGTGAACACATTGACCGCAACCTGCGAATAGAGCGGAAAAGCAAACATCAGAACCAGCGCGGGAAATAAAAAGAACTTTTTCATTTTTTCCTCCGTTCGGAAAATGAATAATTCAGTGAATTAGTGAGCTTTTCAACGTGTTTTAACGGCAATTAATTCCCAAAAATTAAAAATAATCAAAAGAATTTATTATTTTTTGTCGAAAATAATCGATGCTTTTGGCCGATGGAATGCCTATTTTTGCTGCCGATCACGCCGTTCGAAAGAGACGATTATGGAATCGATGACTGAATTGGGGCGATTGCTGTTCGAATTCATGCGCGCCCATAAAGTGTTGCTGCTGGGGTTGATGATCTTTTCGATCGTCGCCTTTTTCGGAACCCTGGCTTCCGTTCCGTTGCTGTTGATCCATCTTCCTGCAGACTATTTTTCGGCCAAACGCAGGAAAAAGCGTAAAACAAACCTGCATCCGGCAATCCGTGTGCTTTTGATAATCATAAAAAATGTGATCGGCTGGGTGGTGATCCTGGCCGGCGTCGCCATGCTGGTGCTGCCCGGCCAGGGCATC
>JAPDPN010000151.1:2535-5906 GCA_034506455.1 Candidatus Zhuqueibacterota bacterium
TACGCCGCAGGAGGCCGGTAATATTGTGCGGACCGTACTGCGGCAATCGAGATTCCGCATAAATCCGGACAATAAGGAGCGCATTCTCGCCGAAGCCGGCATGACGGAAAAAGAGATCCAAGCGGCGGCAGCCGAAACCGTAGAAAATGCGGAACAGGTATTCAGCAGCCTCGACAACGGCAGCTGGGCGCTGCTGATATGGGACGGCGCGAATGCGGTCATGATCAATTCGACTCTGGATATTATCGGCTACAAGCCGGGCATATCGAAAGATGCAATCGAAACGACGGCGCGGCGGACGGCTGAAATTATATGGAATGACCAAGCATGATGGTTTATAAATTGATGCCGGAATCGAATCGTAAGCGCTCTGGTTTTTATTTCTCCAAAATTAAAAATTCATCGAAATGAAGCGACAACTATTCGAGTTATCTATGGCAAAAAAAGAGGGTAGATGAATGAGCAGAAAGAGAATGAGTAATTTGCTCGAAAAAACGGAACAACGAATCATCCGATGGATGAGCCGATGGGGGATATTGTTGTTAAGGGTCAGTTTGGGAATCGTCTTTTTCTGGTTCGGCTTTTTGAAATTCTTTCCCGGCCTCAGTCCGGCGCAAGAGCTGGCGGTGCGCACCATCAGCGTTCTGACCTTCGGTCTTTTGCCGGCCAAAGCATCCATTCTCATTTTGGCAACGTGGGAAGTCCTCATCGGCATCGGCCTGATGCTCGGCATACAACTACGGCTCACGCTTCTTCTTCTCTTTCTGCAGATGCTGGGCACCATGACGCCGCTTGTGCTGTTCCCGCACCAAGTTTTCACCCGCATTCCTTACGCCCCCACGCTGGAGGGACAATACATCATTAAAAACATCGTCATCATCAGTGCGGGATTCGTGATTGGTTCCACGCTCAAAAAGAGAGAACCAAACTAATTCTCGAATCTCAAATTAATCAGGACTTCACAGAGGGTTGGGGCACCCTCTGTGTCCTCCCCCCTCCAATCAGCTGCACGTAAGCGGACTTTAAACGACGCCTCAATAAAACCCAACTCTAACATTCCCTCTTTTTCTATCAAAAAACCCGCCTTCATGAGTCTAACGCACCCTTTTTCTTGTTTTTCTGTCATTAAACTTGTACATTTTTTAACAATAGATCGCCCTTTGGTTTACATGGCATATACGGAGGAAATTATGAAAGCCTTTCCGGCACTGTGGCTAGTGATGTCGGTTTCTCTTTTTGCGCAGAATCTGTTGCCTGAACAGTGGAAATTCCAAGTCGGCGATGATCCGGCTTGGGCATCGGTCGATTACTCGGATTCCGACTGGGGAACCGTTAAAGCCGGTGAATTATGGGAATCGCAGGGGTTTCCGAGTTACGACGGCTATGCCTGGTACCGCGTTCACTTTGTCGTTCCTTCTGCTTTAAAGTCCAAAGCGGAAAAATACGGCGGCCTGGTTTTACGCCTGGCCAAAATCGATGACGCCGATGAGACTTTTTTCAACGGCAAACTGATCGGCCGTACCGGACAGATGCCGCCCGACTATCTCGGCCGTTATGATGCCCTTCGCAACTATTCCATCCCCTCCGAGCTTATCCGCTGGGATCAGCCGAACGTGATAGCCGTACGTGTCTATGATCACGGCGGCGGGGGCGGCATCTACGGCGGCGCGCCCGCATTGACCGTCAAGGGGTTGCTCGATCTGATAACCGTCAAACCCAAGCTCGGCCCCCAAGACCATATCTTGCTGAACGTCAAAACCATCCTCGTGCCGGTGGAGCTGAGCAATGACGCCGACGAGAACATTTCCGGCGTGTTGAGCCTGGAGGTCGTGAGCGACTTTAAAAAGCCGGTCTTTAAGGCCACTCAACCGATCAAGCTCAAGGCCAAGAGCAGCAGGCGGACCGAATTCAAGCTGTCCACCCCACAACCCGGCTTTTACGTTGCCGTGTTGTCGCTCGGCAGTCCCATTGTTACGATTTCTCACCGCTTCGCCTTTGGCGTCGATCCCGAAAGAATCGTTTCGCCGACCGATGCACGCGCCGATTTTTCCGACTATTGGGCGCGCGCCAAGCGCGAGCTGGCGGCCGTTGACCCGCAGTACAAGCTGACGCGCATCGACAGTCTGTGCAGCGACAAGCGGGAGGTCTTTCTCGTCGAGATGCGCTCGCTGGGCAACATCCTGATCCGCGGTTGGTACGCCCGACCGACGGCGCCGGGGAGATACCCGGCCATTCTCCACGTCCAGGGTTACAGCACGAACATGCAGCCCGCCTGGATCTATCGGGGAGACGACATGGTCGCTTTTGGACTCAACATCCGCGGCCACGGCAACAGCCGCGACAACGTCGATCCGGGATTCCCCGGCTATCTACTGCACCAACTGGCCGACAAGGAGACCTATATCTACCGCGGCGCCTACATGGACTGCATCCGCGCCGTCGATTTTCTCGTCTCTCGCCCGGAAGTCGACGCCTCGCGCATCGCCGTCGAGGGCGGCAGCCAGGGCGGCGCTCTCAGCTTTGCGACCGCGGCGCTGGATCGCGACCGCATTGCCGCCTGCGCGCCCGACGTGCCGTTTCTATCGGATTTTCAAGATTATTTCCAAGTCGCCGCTTGGCCGGGCAACGAATTCTACAGCTGGGTGGAAAAAAATCCGCAGATCGGCTGGGATAAAGTCTATGAGACGCTGAGCTACATCGACATCAAGAATTTGGCGCCGTGGATTAAAGCGCCGGTGCGCATGGCGGTCGGTCTGCTCGACGAAACCTGCCCGCCGCACATCAACTTTGCTGCCTACAATCAGGTTACTTCCCCCAAGTCATATGCAGTTTATCCCTACAGCGGACATAACCTGCCGCCGAGCAACTGGCAGGCCAAGATGGATTGGATTAAAACGCAGTTAGGAGTAAAATAGACGATCAAATCAACGTCAACATCATGAAAATTTGCGCTCTTTTGCTGCTTCTGTTGACCACTATTGCTCAAGCACGGGCTCCGGTCATTCAGACCGGCGCATCGGATTTGGAACGATTGGCCGGAAAAGAGCTGCGCCGCTATCTTTATGCCTGCAGCGGCGAGCTTGCGACGATAAGCAGCGGGCATGGGGAGCAGGGCGATATTTTCCTGGCCCTGCAGGGGAGCAGGCTCGAAGCGGAGCTTTTTTCGCGGTTCAAAGATCTGTCGCGCGAAACCCTGCCGGTACAGGGCTATGCAATTCACACGGTACTCGAAAAGGGACGACCGAGAGTCGTCATCCGCGGCGGCAGTGAGACGGGTGTGCTCTACGGCGCTTATCGGTTCATCGAGGCCCTGGGCGTGCGCTTTTACCTGCACGACGACGTTCTGCCGCCGAAAAAACCGCTCAGCCTTC
>JAPDPN010000152.1:0-5902 GCA_034506455.1 Candidatus Zhuqueibacterota bacterium
AAAAGACGCCCGAATCGATAAAACCGGTGTTGATGACATAGGCGTGCACGTCGCCGTAATCGCAGCGGGATTGATTCCAATAGTTCGGCACCCAGTCGGCCCAGAATGAGGTGGTGGTCATGATCGGCCGTGGAGGCACCGTTTCGAAAAAGTCGTTAAAATCGTTTACCAAATTAAAGTAGCTTCCCGGCGCACCTTCGTTCACCAGTTCGAAAGAATGAACGGCATCCGAGTAACCCCAGCGGGCGATTAGGTTGCGCCAATAGTATTCATACAATCTTCGCAGCTTGGTGTTGGGCGGCGCGTCAAAGTCGCCGTTGAAATCACTCGGCAGTCCGCTCGGATCGATATGATTGAGGATATAATCGCCTTTTTCCAATATGACAATTTTATAGTGCACATTGCGAAGAGCCGCCCGCTCGAGCATATAATCGAAATAACGCACCTTTATGGGATCAAAGTAATAGTGCGGATTGGCGCTCCACTTGCTCATAATGTTCTGCTTCAGGCTGCCGTTCGGCAGGACTTCCTGCAGCAGAATCATGTCGATATACGCTTCGCCGGTTACACTGCCCTCCAGCACGGCATAGAGATTGGGCAATTCGCGTTCGTCGGAACCGGAAGTGTAATTTGCCGTCAATAGCAGCCAGTCGGTTGTGCCCTTGATCGGCCCGAGCAACCGTGTGCCGACGTTCGGATTGACGATTTCCGTCCCGCCCCACCCGGCGGTTTTGAGGGAAAATCCGCCGTTGCCGGTCACGTTTTCGAGCTTGACGCGCTCTGTAATCCGATAGGTTGTGTTGGGCTTGATCACGGTGCCGCCGTCGTAAAAGCCGCGAAAAGCAGCCGGCGTATTGACATTCGCAACCGCGGGCGCTGCAAGACGAATGCTGAAATCGCCGTTCTTGTAACGTCGATTGAAACGATACAAGGGTGGATTCATATATCCATTGTCGGGCATTTGGTGATGAGTGGTCCAGGCGCACCAAGGATCCGAAAACTGCGAGACAGGGCTCAGCCAGACGCGCAAAAGGCTGACGCCGTTTTGCGAGTAAGCGTCGATCTTGTTGTCCGTATTACGCGGAGTATCCGGGCCGTCGCCGAAGCCCAGACCGTAAAACAGCGAGCCGTCCGAATATTCGAAAAAGCGGTTGTTGTTTTGGCTGACCCGCAAATAACCTTTGTTATTCGAAGCGGCTGCAGTTACGGTGCCCAAATCGTAAAAGCGCGTCCCGCCTTGATCCTGGGCCCGTAATGTGACGGAATAGGTCCCGACTTCGGGCAGGGAGGCGCGGACTTTCCAAATAAACTCACCTGTCGGCAACAAATAGTCGTCGAACCTTTGATAGGGCATGTCGTAAAACGCCGGAAATGTCCACGTACGATTGCCCTTCGTAAAGATACAATCGACGCTGACGCCGGTGCCGCTGTTCAAATTCGGCGGGGGAGAGGGATCGTACGGGAACCAATAATTGTCGGCAATAGAGTTCAGCTCAAAGGTAATTTCGATTTTTGCAAAAGTTTGCACGTTCCGCGAAGAAAAGTTGACCGTGCCGAGAATCGGTCCGCTGTATCCGGCCGGCGTGCGGACGATCGTGATCTCTTTTTTATAAAATTCGTTATTGGCGCGTTTGGCCTGCAGGATCACGTCGTTGCGGCCGTACTGCAGCGGGGCGGTAAACGAGAATTGCGTTCCATTCAGGGAGGCAAACCCGCTTTGATGATTTTTTTCGTTGAACCAGAATAATTCCGGCACCGACTCACTGCAGGTACCGGTCAGCAGCAGCGAGGCCGCATCGGTCTGGTAATAATCGCCCGGAAAAGGCGAGGTCATTTGAATGGAAAACGAGGACGAACCCGCGACATTGATAATGACGCTTTCCGTGTCGACGCCGTTGTCATCGTCGCGCACGGTTGCCGTTGCTGTATAAGTGCCGGGCAAAGCGTATGTGTGTACGGCCTGATCATTTTCGTAAAAGGAGCCGTCTCCGGGTTGGATGACATAGCTTTCGATGACGCCGTCGGCGTCCGCCGCCGCAAGTGAAAAAGAAACCGTCAGGGGAGCCGTACCGGTTGTCGGCAAAGCCGTAAACGAAAGCAGATTCGGCGACAGGTTGACCGTGCTCTTTTTGAACAGCTTGACCTCATCGATGTAAAAAACAGCGTTCCAACCGGAACCGCCGAAAAAGCCGATCTGTACTCGGACGACGTTTGCCGATCCCGTGTTAAAGGAGACGGCAAACGACAGCCATTTCCCCTTCGGCCGGTTGTTCGGATTGATGAAAATCGACGATCCCAACAGATTCCAATTATAATCGACTACGCCGCACGAGACGCCGCCCCAGTCGTCGCCGCTGAAAGCCGGATCCAGATACACCCAGAAGGTAAGTTTGTAATTTTGATTGGGCTCGACATCCACCAACTGATCGATTTGACCTTGCGAATTGAGGAATTTGGCTGCGTAGTTACCCGAATACTTGATGGTTGAACTCAAAATTGCCGGCGCGCTCCAGCCGTTGAAACCGGATTCGAAGCCGCCGTTGACGAGCAGATTCTGCGGCGCCTGCGCCGAAAGCTGCATCGCAACGGAAAACAAGCTAAAGAATAAAAGCGCTCTTTTCATTTTACATACACCACTTTTGAGGTCTTGGTCATTTTGCTTTGATGAACCGGATCCTCGGCAGTTATGGAGATCATGTAAAATCCGGACGAAATTCCTTTCGGGGTCCACTCCGTCGAATATTCGCCGGCAGCATAGAATTTGCCCTTAACCAGCGTATCGACCAACTCGCCCAATGCCGAATAAACGGCAATGTTGACTTTGGCCGGAGAGGGCAGCTGAAATCGAATGGTCGTTTGCGGATTAAAGGGATTGGGATAAGCCTCGAGCATGAATTTCTTTTCCGGCTGCTGCTCGTGATCCACCAGAATGACGCGGTTGTCGAAAACAATGATGTTCGACATCGCCGAAAGATTGTTGAAATCATCGGACGATTTGACGGCGATATAGTAGGAGGGGGCCAAGCCGAGTACGGGCAGAGCCAGCGTATCCGGAACGCCCGCCGGTTTGATGGTCTGATTATAAGGAATCACCGAGTAGGTGTTCCAATTTGCATCCGTTATCGGATTAGCGGAATAGCGGATGTGGTAATTGAACGGCCTGCCGTTCAGGCCGTTATCTGAGGGAGTAGTCCAAACGAGAAACGGCTGGGAGTTTCTGTAAATTACCCTCAAATCCGTAATGGCTGCGGGCGGTGTATTGTCGGAAAAAGTCCGCACATCCACCCATTGTGTCTGACCGCGCACTTCGATGGCATCGATCAGCATTTCGAGCCAGTGCGAGTCACCGATGCCGTTGGGCACGCTGCGCGTGTACAAAGCAAACCTGTCCGGATTTTGTCGGACGATCCAGCGCTCGATCGGTGAAGTCATGCCGCAGACCTCGGTCGGCAAACCGACGGATTCATCTCCGGTCCAACGCGACCAGTACGGCACCGAACGAATCCACCATATGGGGAATTTTCGTAATTCGTTTTGATGCGCTGCGAGAGTCTCGGATCGATAATAGTCATCCAAAAACCGACAGATTTCAGGTGGAATATTTAGGAAAAAGAAATTCATGAATACAAGGTCTCTGCCCCGATCCGTATCGTAAGGATAAGGCGCATCCCAGCCGTATAAACCGTTATAAGCAAAATTGCGCGCCGAATCCAGCAAACCGGTGAAACGAAGATAAGTATTGAGGTGATTCAACACAGTCTGCAGGGTAGCGGCATCGTTCATATAGTTTGCCATGCGCGCCATTGCCACGGCGGCGCCGAGACCGCTCAATAAATTCAATTCCCGATAGGCGAAATTATTATAGTATTCACGAATCATGTTCCAATTTTCGGAAATGATCGCATAATCTTTTGAATTGAAGGCATAGAGCCAAATCCCGTAAAGAATGTGCATGACCGGTCGATTGTCGAGATTGGCGTAATTATCATGCCCCCAAACTTGGCTGAGGGGATGATACTCCCGACGTTTACCTTCGATACGGCTGAGATGAGCCGTATTCCATTCCCGATGTTGCCACGGCGAAGCAGTCGGATGCGCCAATTCGGCGCGAATATAATCGCCGACCGCTGTTCGTTGCGCCGGAGTCAAGTGATTGTAGGCTCTTGCCAATGTCCAAATGACCCGCGCCGGTTCCAGATACATGAAATAAGTTTCCCAAATAATGTCGCCGTAATAGACGCGCAATGGCGCCAGGGCGTTGTACTGTAATACCGTATCGATCTGCGCCCGCAGTTCGCGCAGCATGGATTCGGGCGCGTTTACGTTAAAAGTGACAGGTGTTTGCCAGATATAGGGACTGCGGTCTTGCGCTTGAGTCGACGCATAAAGCGCCAGTAAAAAGAGCGTATTATTCAAAACCTTTTTCATGCCGCACCTCTTAACGAATATCGGTTTCCACACAAACCACACCATAGTTTTCGGCCCAGAAGGCGAATCCTCCGGCAAAGGAAGGAGCAACGCGACCCTGCCAATGCGTCTGCGAAGTCTCGGGCAGGTTGATCTCATTATAAACGTACCAGAAATTTGCTCCAGAAAAATCGCCGCCGTCGCGGACCTGAGCTTCCACCTGAACGTAGGTATAATCGGCAGTGGACAAATCGATGACCTGGGTGCCGCGAAAATTCTGCCGCATCCAGAGCAGATTGCCGGACACAGACAGAGCGTAGAGATTGTCGGACTCGCGCATCCACATGCCGCCGTCTCGTCCCAACTCGATTCGCATCCGTCGACCGGTTTGCGGATGGATGTACATGATATCCATATTATAATTCGATCCGAAAATGGAACTCGGACTGTCGGTAAAGGTGGGAAAGCGGGTCTTGAACCAGCTCAGGACGCGATTTTGATTGTCGACCACCATGCTGGGCGGCGACATGCCGCAGCCGTCGTTTGGACCAGAGGCGATTGGAAACGCCTCGTCGAACGAAGGCAGTCGAAACGCATATTTGGTTTTCCAGTCCGGCGAAGCATACGGATAAGGACTATTGCCCGTCAACCAGGCGAGAATCTTTTGTTCTTCGTCGTCGAACGAAGTAGATGCCTCCATAACCTCTTCCATCATCCATTCGCTGCCGAACATCGGCGCCGGAACGGCCGTGACATAAGCCATATTATCGAGAATGACCACATGGGTATCCCGAAAGGACTGACCGTAAACGCAGCGGCTGCGGAGTAAAGCCCCAGTCTGCGCGTTCAGCAAATGGACGTTCATATCCTCTGAACAGACCACCAGATAGTTGTCATTTGCCGCCGGCGTGCCCTGCACAGGATAGCGAAGGTTCTGCGACCAAAGAACCGCGCCGCTCTGCAGATCGATGGCGGAAACCCGACCGGAGTGGTCTGCGCAGTAAACTCTGCCGGAACGAATGATCGGCGCAATGGTAATCGCTTTGGGAAAATCGACTCGCCATAAAATGCCGCCGGTCGGCGTCGAGAGGCCGTAGACGCTGCCGTAAAGCCCGGCAACGACGACGACCGACCCTTCGACGGCCGCTGTCGAAACCACCGGATTGTCGAGCCGGATCTTTTTTCGCGTAGCGCCGTCGAAGCGACGCACAAAGAAAAAGTCGCCGTCCATGGTGCCGAAATAGACCAGAGAATCATCCGCTACAACTTGGACATTGCCTGAGATCGTAAAGTCGACGGATGCGGGGAGGGGAAAGCTGTACCCCGGCCGAGAATCGAGATCGTTCGGCCATCCGGGTACGCTTCTACGGTTACGGAGCGTCAAGTTTTCTCCGGCCCAAAACCATCGAACCCGATAGGGCGGTGAAACCGTAAAGGATACTCGTCCATGATGTTCGGAATTGTTCTGCAGCTGCCTCCAGCCCTGAGGATAAAG
>JAPDPN010000153.1:0-5850 GCA_034506455.1 Candidatus Zhuqueibacterota bacterium
GATCAAAGGTCCGACTGATGGCCGTATTGATTTCCAAAAGAATGGAAAGTTTGTTCAACAGCCGCTCATCTTCCATATTTTGCATCATTACATTCCCATTTTAGTCACATTTTTGTTTATCGTTATATTAAAGTTACCTTTTTGCAGGATCATATTCAAGCAAAATTTTTTTCTTTTAAAAGACCTATGATATCAGGGCTCTCTCAGAAGTGACAAATAATTCTTTACCTTCATTTTTGTTACTTATATTTTTCCTACTTCATTTTTGATTCTTTTCGCCTTTTCCCCATCCAGCCGCCTTATCTTTATAAAATATTATTTTTCATCTAGATATAATCTTATCAAATTTTCGGCATTATGATTGCTGATGAGTAGGCATACCTTAAAAACAACGTGTTAAAAAATGGAGAAACGGTATGAAACTCATCATTGCCTACATTCAGCCTGAAAAGCTGAACGCCGTAAAGCAGGCGCTTTATGAGCGCGAGATCTACAAAATTTCCGTCACCAATGCCCTGGGCTGCGGACAGCAAAGGGGCTATCATGAGACGTATCGCGGCGTGGAAATAGAAGTCAATTTGCTGAAAAAAGTCCGCATCGAGATTGCCGTGAACGAGGCATTCGTACAGCCGACCATTGAGGGTATTATTGCCGGTGCAAGGACCGGAAACATCGGCGACGGAAAAATTTTCATTCTCGACCTTGTGGAATGCATTCGCATTCGCACAGGCGAAACCGGCAGCGAAGCAATTGGTTGACGAATCATAAAATTAATGAGGAAAAAAATGATGAAAACCATTAGATTAAACTTGGCCTTTTTTGTCACGCTCTTTTTTTTATTCATCGTCAAAGATGCTTGGGCGACCGACGCCGTTGCCGACGCGGCGGAAAAGCTGCAGTCGAACATGAACATCGTGTGGACGGCGGTAGCCGCTTTTCTTGTCTTTTTCATGCAGGCGGGATTCGCCATGGTGGAAGGCGGTTTTACCCGCGCCAAGAACACGGTCAACATCATGATGAAAAATCTTATGGATTTTTCTTTCGGTTCTTTGGCATTCTTTTTTATCGGCTTCGGCCTGATGTTCGGCAAAAGCAACGGCCTGTTTGGAACCGAACACTTTATGCTGTCGGGCTACGACGCCATGAGCTCTGATTGGATTTGGACCTTTTTGATCTTTCAGACGGTTTTTGCCGCTACGTCGGCGACGATTGTTTCCGGCGCCATGGCCGAGCGCACCAAGTTCTCCGCCTATCTTGTATACAGCATCGTCATCAGCGCGTTTATCTATCCGATTTTCGGATCCTGGGCTTGGGGAGGGCTTCTCGACGGCGGCGGTTGGCTGGAAAAGTTGGGCTTTGTCGATTTCGCCGGCTCGACGGTCGTTCACTCAATCGGCGGTTGGCTGGCGCTGGCAGGCGCCGTCACCTTGGGCCCGCGAATCGGCAAATATGGACCGGACGGCAGTCCGCGCGCTATTCCCGGTCATAACATTGCCCTCGCCGCATTGGGCGTCTTTATCCTTTGGTTCGGCTGGTTCGGATTTAATCCGGGCTCCACGACTTTTGCCGACGGCAGCATCGGACGAATTGCGGTGACCACCAATTTAGCTGCGGCGGCAGGCGCCGTCACGGCTTTGATTACCTCTTGGACCATTTTGAAAAAGCCGGACGCATCAATGACTCTCAACGGCGTATTGGCGGGCCTTGTTGCCATTACGGCAGGCTGCGCCTCCGTAACTCCCGTCGCCTCCGTGCTGATCGGAGCTGTGGCCGGAATACTTGTCGTTTTGAGCGTTCTCTTTCTCGACCGCACTCTAAAAGTCGACGACCCGGTCGGCGCCGTCAGCGTTCACGCCGTATGCGGCGCATTCGGCACGCTCAGCGTCGGGCTTTTCAACACTGAAAACGGCCTTTTTTACGGCGGCGGCTTTAGATTGCTTGGCGTGCAGGCTCTGGGTGTTCTAACCGCCTTTATATGGGCTTTCGGATTAGGAATTGCTCTTTTCCGGCTGCTGAAAAAGACCATCGGCTTGCGCACCTCTGCCGAGGAAGAGCTGCAGGGCTTGGACATCGGCGAACACGGCATGGAAGCTTATAGCGGTTTCCAGATTTTCATTACACAATAATACTAACCCGTTTTACCGTTCATTTACGCAAGGAGGTCGAGCATGAAAAAATCGTTGCTTCTCATTTTCCTATCGACGATGCTGGTGCAAACCTATGCGGCAGAGATCGGCTTTTCCGGCGATGTATCGCTGGTCTCTACTTATGTCTTCCGCGGTTTGAAGCAGTTTGAGGGAGCCGCCCTGCAGAGCACCGCCGAGTTCTCGTACGGGCCCATCACAGGCGGACTCTGGATGTCGAGCTTTAACGGCCCCCTGGTTGTGGAAAATGATCCCTATGTAACTCTGACGCTGCCGACAGGTGACTTTGAGACACAGCTCGGCGTAACTCTATACAGCTATGATTTTTTCGCCAGGCGGGAGTACACGGTGTATGAGCTGTCGGCCGGATTCGGCTATGGGCCCTTCAGCTTTGGCGCCTACTATTTGCCGGCACAGAGTTACAAAAAAGACTTGCAAACTATCGATCTTGTTTCCGACCCGTTGTACTGGCTAGAAATTGGAGCCGAAACGACGTTCAAGGGTGCGGAACTATCGGCTCAGCTCGGCGCCGGCACCTATTCCGCCTACTTTACGACCGGCAATAACGAGAAATCGACGATCTGCCTGTTGCTTGGGATCGGAAAAAAGCTCAATGAACACATTGCCGTTCGGTGGAACTGGAACCTGGCGCTGGACGAATACACTGAAAACTGCTTTTTTCTTTCCGCTGGCTATACCTTTTAACTCTTCAAAGCCCCTGCCAATTGCTGCAGGGGCTTTTTATTTCACTCCTATTTCCTATCTTTTTGTATTTTTAATTTTTATTTCCATCAATTTTGTATCTTTTTCGCAATTCAACAGCTGCACATGGAATTTTTTGCTTATTTCATTAGCTTTTATTTTTAATGCAATTATGTTTTCTGTTTCCGATATGTCAATGTTTGCCTAAAAAAGGCATGATGTTTGATATAAAAAGGGAAGATTTTCAACCAATCCTGATTGCAAAAAAACGATTTGCCGGTTATTTTAAAAGGAGAGCAGTAATGAAAATGGTCACCGCTATTATACGTGAAGACCGCTTGGAAGCGGTTCGCGAGGCTTTGGCAAAAATCGGAATTTTCTCTTTAACGGTCAATCCGGTGCTGGGTCACGGAAATGCTTCGGGCCTCAGCAGCAGCCTTAAGGCGAAAACGCTGCCCTCTCTGCTGCCGAAGCTGAGAATCGACACCGCCGTCGACGATGAATTCGTCGAGCCGACAATCGAAGCCATCATGACCGTCGCGCAAAGCGGCTATGTCGGCGACGGCAAAATTTTCGTTACTCCGTTGGAAGAAAGCGTACGCATCCGCACCGGCGAGCGCGGACGCGTTGCCCTCTATTAAAATCGGAAATAAATAAACATATAGCAAACTAAAACGAAAGGGTTCCGTAATGTCAATCAAAGCCGATTGTTTGACCCCCAGGAAAAAGGTCTTGGTCGATTTGGCCGACCAGTCGCCGATTTTGCCGGAAACAGCTCAATGCATTTCCGAGTATTTCGGCGCCAATACGTTTAACGAACACACCATGCGCGAAAAGCTTCCCAAGGACACATATAAGAAGCTGTTGGCGACGATCAAAAAGGGCGAAAAACTCGACATGAGCATCGCCAATACTGTAGCGCATGCCATGAAAGAGTGGGCCTTGAGCAAGGGCGTCACCCATTACACGCATTGGTTTCAACCGCAGACCGGTCTGACGGCGGAAAAACATGACTCGTTTTTGGAATTCGATGAAGGCGTGCCGGTAGAGCGGTTTCGCGGCAATCAGTTGGTTCAGGGTGAACCGGACGCGTCTTCGTTTCCCAGCGGAGGCAGTCGCTCCACGTTTGAAGCGCGCGGCTATACCATGTGGGACCCCTCCAGTCCCGCCTTTATCGTCGACGGCCCGCGCGGCGGCATTTTGTGCATTCCCTCGGTTTTTATCAGTTATACGGGCGAAGCACTCGATAAAAAGACGCCGCTGCTGCGCTCCATGGAAGCCATCAATCGCTCGGCGCTGCGCATTCTCAAACTTTTCGGCAATACCACGGCGACGCGCGTCGTAACGACCATCGGCACCGAACAGGAATACTTTTTGATCGACCGGGCTTTCTTCAACCTTCGACCTGATTTGGTGCATACCGGCCGCACACTGATCGGCGCTTTGCCGCCCAAGGGACAACAGCTGGAAGACCACTATTTCGGCGCGATTAAAGAGCGCGTTTTGGCGTTCATGCAGGAAGTCGAAAAAGAGCTCTATAAACTGGGCGTTCCCGCCAAAACGCGCCACAATGAGGTTGCACCGCATCAGTACGAAATTGCGCCGATTTACGGAGAGGCCAATGTGGCGGCGGATCGCAATCAGCTGACCATGGAGGTGATGAAAAAAATCGCCAATCGGTTCGGCCTCACCGTTCTTCTGCACGAAAAGCCTTTTGCCGGCATCAACGGCAGCGGCAAGCACAACAACTGGTCGATGGAATCGAACGACGGCGTCAATTTGCTCGATCCCGGCACGACGCCGGAAGAAAATCTCCAGTTCCTTGTCTTCCTGGTAGCCGTCCTGCGCGCCGTATACAAATACAGCGACCTGTTGCGCATGTCGGTGGCTTCGGCCGGAAACGATCATCGTTTGGGTGCCAACGAAGCGCCGCCGGCGATCATGTCGGTCTTTCTGGGCGAGCGGCTTTCGACAATCCTCGATCAGATCAAGGAAGGTGTGCCGGTAACTGCCACGGAAAACTATATCATCGACCTCGGCATCAGCAAACTGCCGTCGATTTTCCGCGATCACACCGATCGAAACCGTACCTCGCCGTTTGCCTTTACCGGCTCCAAGTTCGAGTTCCGCGCCGTAGGATCCTCGGCGTCGGTGTCGCTGCCCAACACCATTCTCAGCGCTGCGGTAGCCGATTCTCTCGACTATATCGGCGACGCTATCGAGAGAGAGCTCAAATCGGGTAAAGAGTTCAGGGATGCAGTATTAAAGGTCCTACGGGAGCAGATCATCGAGACCGAGCCGATCCGTTTCGAAGGCAATAATTACAGCCCAGAGTGGGAACGCGAAGCCGAGCGACGCGGCCTGCCGAATATCAAGAAATCGGCCTATGCATTCGATGCATTGGTGGCTGAAAAGAACGTCCAAATGCTCATCAAGCAGGGCGTCTTTACTGAACGCGAAATTTTCGCCCGCTATCGCATCAAGCTCGAGCAGTATATCACGACCATCGAGATCGAAGCCGAGACGTTCTGCGACCTGATCGAAACGCGCGTGTTGCCGGCCGCCATTTCTTATCAAATGATGCTGGCGGAGGCAATTAAAAGCATCGGCAGCGCAGCACCGCAGATAGCCGAATCGGCTGCCAGTGTGCAGCGCGATCTCCTGGCGCGGGTTTCCGAGCAGATTGCCGCCTTGTACAAGGGTTTGGCTGACATCCGCGAGGCTGTGGAAAAAGCGGATGAAATCGACGACTTGCCGAAAAAGGCTAAATTTATTGCGGATACGGTGGCGGAACTGCTCATCAAGGTGCGCAAGCCCTCGGATGAGCTGGAGAAACTGATCCCCGACGATCTCTGGCCGCTGCCGAAATATTCGGAAATGTTGTCGATTCTCTAATCTTTACAATCTAAAGCCCGCCCGAAAGGCGGGCTTTAGATCATAATCGAAAAACGCTCGGCCGCATAATAGGCGGCAGCGTTCACCTCATCCATCTGCTATTCACGAC
>JAPDPN010000154.1:0-5842 GCA_034506455.1 Candidatus Zhuqueibacterota bacterium
TTGTCTATTTTCCGTAAGAGGAGCTTATGAACTTTTTAAAGGGGGTTTTGGTGCTGCTTCTCGCAACAGTTCTAAGCTGCGGGAAGCAGCGCTCGCCGATGCAGTCTACGGCGGTAACCGAAGAAGAAATGACGGCAAGGCGAACCCATGAATTGGTGAATGCACATCGGTCGGCACTTCGGTTGCCGCCTTTATTGTGGAATGAAACGGTCGCAGAACAGGCGGTTAAGCACAGTCGCGATATGGCTTCCGGCAGAGTACCCCTCGGACATGAAGGATTTGAAGAGCGTTTCCGTGCTATCAGCACGGTTCTCTCAGTGCAGGCGGGCGGCGAGAATGCAGCTTATAATTATGGTTTCAACGATCCGTCCCAAGCGGCTGTAAATGGTTGGCTTAATAGCCCCGGCCATCGTGCCAACATCGAAGGAGAGTATACATTGACCGGATTAGGATGCGCCAGAGATGCAAAGGGCGGATGGTATTTTACGCAAATTTTTATTCTGACGTTTAAATCGGTTGCCCTCGAACACTGATCTCCCTTTCGCCTTAACAACCACTTTAGCAAAACTTTCCATTGGGATTCCCTCTAAGATTTATTAATTTGTTTGTTTTATCAGCTTAAGAGCGAATCATCAACTGTTTTTAAAATAAATAGAATGCTAAAAAATAAGCCTCATAAAGCGGTCTTTTCACCTCGCACTATTTTCTCATTAAACCCCCAGGGCGTCCTCCTCGGCAGCGTCTTTTTCCTCTTTTACTTTGGTCTCTCGGCCTGGCTGCCGTTCTTTAATCTTTATCTAAAGAGTCGCGGCTTTTCCGGCGCCCAAGTCGGGGTGGTCGCCGGTTCTTATCAGGCGGTGCTGTTTTTTGTGGTACCTATCTGGGGCATGCTGGCCGATCGCTTCGGCAACAAGCGGCTGCTGATGATCGTCCTGTTTACAGCGGGACTGCTGATCTGGAATCTTCGCCTGATTGCCGATTACCATCTGATGATCGGTTACATCATTCTTTTGGCCGCCATGCACCATCCCCTCGGCACCCTGTCCGACAGCCTGGCCATCGGTTATGTCAAACACAACCCCCGCGCGGCGTTCGGCCAGTTTCGTCTCTGGGCTTCGCTCGGTTGGGCGCTCGGCAACTTGGTCATGGGAAGACTGCTGCTAAGCCGCAGCTATACTCTCATGTTTTCTATAGCCGCGGCGTTTTATCTTGCCGCCTGGCTTTTGACCGACTTTTTCCGCGAGCAGCGGTCGTTGAGTGAACCCCGCTCCTATAAAGAGGCGCCGCGACTTTTCATGCAAAAGCAACGCATCGCTTTCCTTCTCTTGTTGACGCTGTACGGCATTGCCATCTCGCCGCTGTATGTTTTCATCAACCTGTATTACCGCGACATCGGCGCGAACAATCAGATCATCGGCGCTGCCTTTGCCGTGCAGGCGCTCAGCGAGGTGCCGTTTTTTCTTTACGGCCGCGCCCTGGCCGCCCGCTTCGGCAGCGGCGGGCTGCTCGTCTTTTCTATGGTGACGGCTGTCGGCCGCCTGGTGCTGTACGGTCTGATCCGACACCCTCTTCCGGCCCTGGCCGTCGGGCTGACCAGCGGCATAACCTATTCTCTGTTTTGGATCGCCATCGTGGATCTGATGCACGACTTGACGCCGGAAAAATACCGCTCCACCGCGCAGTCGCTGTTGTGGGCGTTTCATGTCGGCTGCGGCGTGACGCTCGGCAACCTCAGCATCGGTCTGCTCTCCGACTATTTTCACATGCAAAAAATCATGCTGATGGCTGCAGCTTTGAGCGCCGTCGTAACGGTCGGCATGTGGACTTATCTCCGGCGCTTCAACCTGCTCAAGCGTTTCCGTGGACCGGCAATCGAGGTCGCAGAGCTGCCGCATGTGGTCGTACAGGATTAGTTGCATTTATTCATGGGAGGTTCGATGAAGGGGAAAAAGATTGCCCGCAAGCTGGTGATTGTTTCCCTGCTGGCGGTCGGCGCCTGCAGCAGGCAACCGTCGCAATCGACGCCGCAATCGGAACCTTCGCTTTCGCCCCTGCACACGGTCGGTCGATGGATCCTGAACGCCGAGGGCGATACCGTGATCCTGCGCGGCGTCAACATTCCCAGCCTGGAGTGGAACGCCGCCGGGGATCAGATAATCACCTCGCTGACTCATGCCGTCGACAAATGGAAAATCAACATTGCCCGCATTCCGTTGTCGCAGGACCGCTGGTACGGCTTTGGACCGGAACAGAGCGACGGCGGGATCGGCTATCGCGCATTGGTCGATAAGCTCGTAACGCTCGGCAACCGCAAGGGATGTTACATTTGGCTCGATCTGCATTGGAACAATGCCGGCGAATGGGGAAAGAACATCGGCCAGCACAAAATGCCCGACGACCTTTCGGCGACGTTTTGGCGCGACCTGGCGCGGCTATACGCCGATCATCCGGCGGTTTTGTTCGGTCTTTACAACGAGCCGCACGACGTCGACTGGGGCACCTGGCGCAACGGCGGCATAGTAACGGAGCAGCTGCAGGACGGCGCGCTGGTCTACCACACCCCCGGCCATCAGGCCCTGGTCGAGACCATTCGTTCCGTCGGGGCAGACAACCTCATCATCGCCGCCGGTTTGGATTGGGGTTTTGACCTGCGCGGCATCCTCTCCGGTTACGCCTTGACGGGAGAAAACATTGTCTACGATACTCACCCCTATCCTTGGAAGCCCAAACCGTGGGACGTGTTTTTCGGCAACGTCGGGCGGATCTATCCGATCATCATCGGCGAATGGGGCGGAACCGTCGCCGACGGCCATCAGAACTATGGGCTCGAGATGGCCGCCTACCTGCGCCGCAACGCCTTCTGCTGGACGGCCTGGTCCTTTCATCCCACCGCCGGACCGCAGCTCATTAAAAACTGGAATTATGATCCGACATGGTTCGGCGAGCTTGTCATGCGCGAACTGGCGACGCCCGTCGAACTGCCCTAAAGGCGAGCCGATCCCTTCTCAATCTTAATGGAATCGTTCGACAATCTGTATGCAGACCGGACTGGGTACGGAAACCGTCTGCAGAGGCGTCAATTTGCCGGTTTGGCGGTCGATCTGCATGACAATAATGCTGTCGCTGTTTTGATTTGCTACTAAAATGTAGGATCCGCTTGGGTCGATTACAAAATTGCGGGGCGTGCGTCCTGTCGGCGTATGGCCGAGCAGCGTCAGTTTTCCGCTCGCCGCATCGACGGCAAAGGCAGCCAGACTGTCGTGCCCGCGGTTGCTGCCGTAAAGAAAACGCCCGTCCGGCGTGATATGGATGTCGGCGCAGGTGTTTGCGCCGGAAAAGCCGGTCGGCAGCGCGCTCACGCTTTCGATGCGCGTCAAGGAACCGTCTTCGGCATGATAGTCATAGACGGTGATGCTCGAGTTCAATTCATTTATGACATAGATGCGTTGTCCGCTCGGATCAAAGGTCAAGTGCCGGGGGCCGGCGCCGGGAGCGGCTGCGGCAAAGCGGGACGGCTCGGCTACAAGTCCGTTTCCAGAGAAATCGGTCTGATAAACCATAACCTTGTCGATACCGAGATCGCAAGCCAACAGAAACCGGCCGTCGGGCGACAAGGTAACCGAATGGGCGTGCGGACCCTCTTGGCGTGACTTATTGGGACCCGAACCGCGGTGTTGAATAACCGTCGAAGCCGGTGATAATGAGCCGTCTTCTTTTACAGGAAAAGCGGCGATCGTGCCGCTCCTGTAGTTGGCGACGAACACAAAGCGGCCGAGGGCATCGACCGTTACATGGCAGGGGTGCGCGCCGCCCGAAGGCTGAGCATTGATAAAGCTCAAACTGCCGCTTTCCGGATCGATGCGATAGGCGGCCACGGCGCCCTGATCGGTTCCCTGGTAATTGTTTACTTCGCGCACGACGAACAAACGCCGGCGCGGAATGTCGATCGTCAAAAAAGATGGATTGTTACGATCCTGAATCGTTCGTGCCAATCGTAGACCGCCGGTTTGCGGATTCAAGCGATAAACATAGATGCCTTCGCTTGCGCCGGCCGTGTAGGTGCCGACAAAGACGAAATACTCAACGGACTCGGATCCTTGCGCCGAAGGGGCGGAGGAACGGCCGCCGCAGGCGGCGAAAATTGCCGCAAACAGTATCGAAAGAGATTTTTTCATAATGCTCCTTTGCGGAAGTTGTTGCGCATTGGCCTGCAAAAACCGGGTGCCGATCAGACCAATGCATCGCTCTTTTTGCTGCGCCCTAATTTGAAGCGTTCGACGTCTATTTGATATTTTTGAATTTTGTAGCCGATGATGCGTTCGGTCGTATCCAGAAGCCGCGCCGCCTTGGCGCGATTCCCGCGCGTAGCCTTGAGAGCATCCTGGATCAGCTCCTTCTCGTAATTGGCGACCGCTGCCTCCAAAGAGATGCGCGGAAGCGTGCCGCTGCTCTCAGCCGTCTGCAGCGTGGGAGGTAAATGATAACTGTGAATCACCTGATCATCGCACACCAACACCGCCCGTTCGATGCAGTTCTCAAGCTCGCGCACGTTTCCCGGCCAATGGTATTGGCGCAGCATGTCGATGGCCGGCGTCGAAATGCGCTTGATGGACTTTCCGTGCTTGCGGGCGTATTTCAGCAAAAAGTGGTCGGCCAGCAGCAAAATGTCGGATTGCCGCTCGCGCAGCGGCGGCAGCAGGATGGAAAAAACGTTCAGCCGGTAATAGAGATCCTCGCGGAACTTGCCCTGTTTCATACGCTCTTCGAGGTTGGCATTGGTGGCGGCAATGATGCGCACATCAACTTTGATGGTCTCGGTGCCGCCGACGCGTTCGAACTCCTGCTCCTGAAGCACCCGCAGCAGTTTAACCTGAGTCATCGGACTGAGATCGCCGATCTCATCGAGGAAAATGGTGCCGCCGTCCGCCAGCTCAAAGCGTCCCTTTTTCTGCATCTTGGCGTCCGTAAAGGCGCCTTTTTCATAGCCGAAGAATTCCGTTTCGATCAGTGTTTCCGGAATGGCGGCGCAGTTGACGCGCACGAAGGGTTTGTCGGCGCGGTGAGAATTGTAATGAATGGCTTGGGCAATCAGCTCCTTGCCGGTTCCCGATTCCCCGCGGATCAGCACCGTCGTGTCGGCGCGCGCCACCTGCATGATGCGTTCGAACACTTCGCGCATTTCGTGGCTGTTGCCGATGATGTTTTGAAAGCTGAACTCGTCGCGCAGGCGTGTCTGAAGTCTGGCGCTCTCTTCCAGCAGCTGCCGCTGATCCCGTTTGCGAATCTTGTCCAGTCGAATCGCCTGAACCAGCGCCGATGCGACCAATGAGAGAAACTTTTTCGCGCTCTCGTAATCGCGTTTGGCCTGGTAGGGGAGATTGACGATCAGGACGCCCAGCGTGTCATAGTCGAGGATGATGGGCACGCCGATAAAACTCTGTTCGCGATCTTTCTGCGGATCCCAGGAGGCCATGCGGTTGAGAAAAAGCGGCTCCTTGCTGACCTGCGGCACCACGATCGGCTTGCCGGTTTCGGCAATTCTTCCCGTCAATCCCTCACCCAAGCGATACTTGGTCTTGGCCGCCTCCAGCTGATAGCCGATCGAAGCGGCCATCGAGAGGGTCTCTCCGTCCTCTTCAGCAAGAAAAACCGCCCCCGAGCGGATATGATAAGAGTTTTTCAGGATTTTGAGCACGGCCATCAAAGATTCTTTTAGATCAAAGGTCCGACTGATGGCCGTATTGATTTCCAAAAGAATGGAAAGTTTGTTCAACAGCCGCTCATCTTCCATATTTTGCATCATTACATTCCCATTTTAGTCACATTTTTGTTTATCGTTATA
>JAPDPN010000155.1:1828-5834 GCA_034506455.1 Candidatus Zhuqueibacterota bacterium
ACGACGATTTCCCGCTTCGGCGGGTCGTTCTTTGAAAACCGAATAGCGATTGGGGAAAAATACAATTCTTCACCGAATTGTGTCTCGAACTGACCAGATTTTCGAATTTGGTCAAGCTGCTAAGGGCATGCGGTGAATGCCTTGGCATCGGGAGGCGATGAAGGACGTGATAAGCTGCGATAAGCCTCGGGGAGCGGCAAATACGCTTTGATCCGGGGATTTCCGAATGGGGAAACCCATCCCGCTGAAAGGCGGGATATCGCCGGTTGAATACATAGGCCGGCGAGGCGAACGGGGGGAAGTGAAACATCTCAGTACCCCCAGGAAAAGAAAGCGCAAGCGATTCCCTCAGTAGTGGCGAGCGAAAGGGGAACAGCCCAAACCCCGCGGTTTACCGCGGGGGGTTGCGGGACCTCAATGTGGGACTGTGGACGATAGCAGAAGGCTCTGGAAAGTGCCGCCAAAGAGGGTGACAGCCCCGTACGCGAAATCCGAAGCAGCCCTGGAGGTATCCCAAGTAGAGCGGGACACGGGAAACCTTGCTCGAATCCGGGAGGCCCACCTTCCAAGGCTAAATACTACCCGATGACCGATAGTGAACAAGTACCGTGAGGGAAAGGTGAAAAGAACCCCTGCTAGGGGAGTGAAATAGTACCTGCAACCGCATGCTTACAAGGTGTCGTAGCCTCGCGCAAGCGGGGTGGCGGCTTGCCTTTTGCATAATGAGTCCGCGAGTTACCGTACGTGGCCAGGTTAATCCCGCGCAGGCGGGAGGAGCCGAAGCGAAAGCGAGTGCGAATAGCGCGTCCAGTCGCGTGCGGTAGACCCGAAGCCGTGTGAGCTACCCATGGCCAGGTTGAAGTCCCGGTAACACGGGATGGAGGACCGAACTAGTGGACGTTGAAAAGTCCTTGGATGAGCTGTGGGTGGGAGCGAAAGACTTAACAAACTCGGTGATAGCTGGTTCTCCCCGAAATAGCTTTAGGGCTAGCCTGCAGGAACGCTCGAGGCGGAGGTAGAGCACTGAATGGTCTAGGGTCCTTACCGGGATACCGAAGCCAATCAAACTCCGAATGCCGCTTCAGTCACCTGTGGAGTCAGTCCGTGGGGGATAAACTTCACGGACAAGAGGGAAATAGCCCAGATCGCCGGCTAAGGCCCCCAAATTCGGTTAAGTGCGTAAGGATGTGAGATCGCCAAGACAGCCAGGATGTTGGCTTAGAGGCAGCCATCATTTAAACAGTGCGTAACAGCTGACTGGTCGAGTGGTCTCGCGCCATAAATGATCGGGACTCAAACCGAATGCCGAAGCCGCGGATGCCCGCGCAAGCGGGTGTGGTAGGGGAGCGTTCCCTGTGGAGCGAAGCGGTCGGGGAACCGTCCGTGGACCGCAGGGAAGTGATTATGCGGACATGAGTAACGATAAGCCGGGTGGAAATCCCGGCCGCCGAAATCCCAAGATTTCCTGGGGAAGGTTCGTCCGCCCAGGGTTAGTCGGCCCCTAAGGCGAGGCCGAAAGGCGTAGTCGATGGGAAACAGGTTCAATATTCCTGTACCGTCGGTCCGGCGACAAAGACGCGATGGAGTGACGCAGGAAGCTAGGCCCAACACCGACTGGAAGTGGTGGTCTAAGCCCTGAGAAGGTCCCGGCAGGCAAATCCGTCGGGACAACTTTGAGGGGTGGGACCGTGGTTCCCGCAAGGGAGCTGCGGAGGGCTGACGTTCAACTGCCGAGAAATAACTTCTAGCGAGTCGGACAGGCGACCGTATCTTAAACCGACACAGGTGGGAAGGTAGAATATACCAAGGCGCGCGAGAGAAACCTCGTTAAGGAACTCGGCAATCTAGCCCCGTAACTTCGGAAGAAGGGGTCCTTTGGCCTGTGATCTTAACCGAAAGCGGGCCGAAGGCGCAGTGAAAGGGCCCAGGCGACTGTTTATCAAAAACACAGCACTCTGCCAACTCGTAAGAGGATGTATAGGGTGTGACACGTGACCAATGCCGAAAGGTTAAGGCAAGGGGTTATCCCGCTTCGGCGGGAGAAGCTCCGACCCGAAGCCCCGGTGAATGTCGGCCGTAACTATAACGGTCCTAAGGTAGCGAAATTCCTTGTCGGGTAAGTTCCGACCTGCACGAATCGTGTAACGATCTGGGCGCTGTCTCAACGAGGATCTCGGTGAAATTGTAGCTCCGGTGCAAATGCCGGATTCCCGCAGTAGGACGGAAAGACCCTGTGAACCTTTACTGTAATCTGATATTGGATTCTGGTTCGTCATATGTAGCATAGCTGGGAGGCTGTGAAGTGGCGTCGTCAGGCGCCATGGAGCCGTCAGTGAAATACCAGTTTTGATGCATCGGAATTCTAACATCGGCCCGTCATCCGGGAGATGGACAGTGTCAGAGGGTCAGTTTGACTGGGGCGGTTTCCTCCTAAACGGTAACGGAGGAGCCCGAAGGTTCCCTCAGCACGGTTGGCAATCGTGCGTAGAGCGTATAGGTAGAAGGGAGCTTGACTGCGAGACCCACAAGTCGAGCAGGTGCGAAAGCAGGGCTAAGTGATCCGGTGGTAGCTAGTGGTAGCGCCATCGCTCAACGGACAAAAGGTACTCCGGGGATAACAGGCTGATCGCCGCCAAGAGTCCACATCGACGCGGCGGTTTGGCACCTCGATGTCGGCTCATCGCATCCTGGGGCTGGAGAAGGTCCCAAGGGTTGGGCTGTTCGCCCATTAAAGCGGTACGCGAGCTGGGTTCAAAACGTCGTGAGACAGTTTGGTCCTTATCCACTGTGGGCGCAGGAGATTTGAGGAGATCGTTCCTTAGTACGAGAGGACCGGGAACGACGCACCTCTGGTGTTCCGGTTGTCGCGCCAGCGGCACTGCCGGGTAGCTATGTGCGGAAAGGATAAGCGCTGAAAGCATCTAAGCGCCAAGCCCCCTCCAAGATAAGATCTCCCTTCCCGCGCAAGCGGGACTGAAGGCCTCCGGAAGACTACCGGGTTGATAGGCCGGATGTGCAAACGCGGCGACGCGTGAGCTAACCGGTACTAATCGGCCGTGAGGCTTGACCTTTGAATTTCGGCCGGCGCCGCCTTCGGGCGGCGCCGGTTCCCCCCAATCGCTATTCGGAGATTTTTCCCGGTGACCATGGCGGGAAGGAAACACCCGTTCCCATTCCGAACACGGCCGTTAAGCTTCCCCGCGGCGATGGTACTGTGGCGAAAGGCCACGGGAGAGTAGCTCGTTGCCGGGACCCTGCTTCCAAGGGCCGTCCGGGTATTTCCGGACGGCCTTTTGCTTTTTTCCGGTTTCCATGATCGGCCGGACTTGGGACGTTGGGCGCGGTGGTGAAAAACCGGTCTTCCCCCACTGCGCGAACCGAAGGCCCGAACCGCGCGCGGCGCTGAAGACTCGAACGCCGCCGGGCAGGCGCAACAGGCGACCAGCCTCGCGCTCCAGGCGCGGCGCTCATCTCAACGCGAGATCGAACTCTCGATCCACGGCGCGTCCCTGTACGAAAGCTCGCTCCGCGCAGTATTCGCCGGGCGGCTCCGTCGTCCCCAAACGCAGCGTCCGCATCGCGAGCCGCGTCGGCGAAACCTCAATGAGTTTGGCCTCGAAGGGCGTCTCCACGAACGCGCTGGCGGTGACGTACTGAACGCCCTGCCGCTCGATACGGGAGTTCATGTGGTTGTGTCCGCCCAGCACGCATCGGAGTTGCGGGTGTTCATCCGCCAGGCGCAGAATCGTTTCAGTGAAGCTTTGATGCGGTGGATGGAGCGGCTCGGCCTGCCCCGTCTGCTCCGGCGGCAGGCCGAACACCGGGCTGTGCGTGACCAGAATGTGCGGCAGTTGAGGCTTCCGCCGCAGTTCCGAGCGCAGCCACCGAAGCTGGTCTTCCGAAAAATGCTCCTCCTGAGCGTCTCTCCAAAAGTAAGGTTGCGCGCACCAGTGATTGGGCACGACGTGCGCCACCACTTCGGGCGTCGCGATGGAGAATTCCGGCC
>JAPDPN010000156.1:0-3835 GCA_034506455.1 Candidatus Zhuqueibacterota bacterium
GCTTTAACAACGTCGGTACGGACTTGAACCGCTACTGGCGCAGCACGGCTTATACGGTCGGTAAATTCGACCTGACCAGCCAAGTCAATAATATTCACCAGGTCAAAGGCGGATTCGAATTCCGCACACATGAACTCAAATTGGATTCCTATACCCTGCGGGCTAAAATCGATCCGAACAGCGGCGCGCAGATCGTGCCGTTTCAGCCGTATGTACCGGAACCGTGGAGCGCTTACCGAGAGAAATATACGCGTACGCCCAAAGAGTTTTCGGCTTACCTGCAGGACAAACTTGAGCTGAAGGAAATCATTATCAATGCCGGTCTACGGTTCGACTATTTTGATCCCAATCATGTCAAGATTGCCGATCCGTCCGATCCGAGCATCTACACGCCGCTCAAACCCGAGCACAAGTGGAAGAATCCGACTGCTCCCAAAGAGGAGCGCATCGAATACACACCGGATGAACGTCGTGCCTTTATGCACAAGAAGGTCGATCCCAAAATGCAGCTGAGTCCGCGTTTGGGTATTGCTTATCCGATTACCGATAAAGGCGTCATCCATTTCTCGTACGGTCACTTTTTCCAAATTCCCGAGTTTCAGTATCTTTACTCCAATCCGGATTTCAAGATCACCGAAGGCGGCGGCTATTTCTTGATGGGCAATGCCGATCTCAATCCGCAGCGGACGGTGATGTATGAAATCGGCCTGCAGCAGCAGCTTACGACCGACATCGGCATCGACGTCACCTTGTTCTATCGTGACGTGCGCGATTGGGTCGGCACCAGCCCGCTCATCCAAACGCCGATGCCGAGCATTCAGTATGCTCAATATGAAAATAAAGATTATGCCAACGTGCGCGGCGTAACGCTCAAATTCGAAAAACGTTACAGCCACGGTTTCTCTGCGCGCGTGGATTATTCTTTCCAGGTTGCCGAAGGAACCTACTCTAATCCTACGGATGCCTTTAATGCCATTCAGGCGAAAGAAGAACCTCGCTTGAATTTGATTCCTTTGAATTGGGATCAAAATCATACTCTGAACGGCTCGTTGATTTGGGACTATCGCGGCTATACCTTCTCGCTTATCGGTCGCTACTGGACCGGCAGGCCGTATACTCCGAGCTTCCCGGTCGGTTCTGTAGTCGGCGGTGCGGCTTTGATCGGCCTGAAAGAGAACAGCGAACGGCTGCCGAATCAAAAGAGCGTGGATTTGTATATCAACCGCAAGTTCATGATGAGCAATCGTGTCGGATTAAACGTCTTTTTGAATATTTATAACTTGTTCGACATCCGTGACGAAGTGGCGGTATACAGCGACACCGGTTCGGCGGACTATACGACAACCGTCCGTCCTTGGGCTATAACTTATAATCCGAGACGTGTCGGTACTGTTGATGATTACGTCAAGCAGCCGGGCTGGTATACGGCACCGCGCGAAATTCAACTTGGATTCTCCCTGGAGTTCTAAGGAAGGAGAAGGAAAATGAATAAATTTTGTAGAATTCTTTTGTATCTCGTCGTCACGGTTTTCTTAACGGCAACGGCTTGGGCGCAGATGCAGGGACTGCACGGCGACTTTGCTTATCATAAAAACGGTGTCCATGCCGGAAACCAATTTCGTACGACGATCTATAACGACGGTACCTTCGGCAGCAAGGAAACAGGCGACTATTCCGGCGAATGGCCGATTAACTCAGGTCACATTTACATGATCGACGGTAATGTTTTCGTCGGCGCCGAAGTCATCGATGCGGCCGGCGATGTGAAACATATCGTCAGCACGGTAACCAGTGCCGGAAAAGGACAGCCGGGGCAATGGTCGTCGGGCGACACCGGGCCGAACGGCGAATGGTGGACCTTTCTGCCTTTGCCCAAATTTGCCAATGAAGATACCAACAAGCTGGCGATGAGCAAATGGAAATGGTCGTGGCCGCCGTACTGGCCGGATAAAATTGACGATCCGGTTGATCCGGGCTGGCCCGGCAAATGGAACGGCTATTTTGGCAAAGATATCTTTAACGCCGACGAAGAGGCCTTTTTCGTATCCGACGACTATCAGAATCGCGAGTTCAATTTTTACCCGGACAAAAATGATAGTTCGCGGCGCGGGCTCGGCATCAGAATGTGGGTCCGTACATTCCAATGGTCAAATGCTCTGGTCGAAGACGGTATGTTCGCGCTCTTTGACCTGGAAAATATCGGCACCTATGAGCACGACAAGGTGGCGTTCGGCTACAAGTTCGGCAACAATATGGGCGATACCATGACCAGCGGCGACGGCGGAGACGACATGGGCGCCTTTAATCAGTCGCTCAATGTCGCCTACTTGTATGACTATGACGACATCGGCGGCGGCGGTTGGACGCCTGTCGGCTATTTCGGCGGCGCCTTCCTGGAAAGCCCCGGCAACCCGTACGACGGTATCGACAACGACGGCGACGGAAGCAAATTCCCTGGTTCTGTCATTGACGAAGGCTTTTTTGCACCGAAAACTCTTTCGGTCGGAGATGATATCGTCCTGATCGATTACAAGAGTTTTGAGCGGACACTGACAAAGATGCCGAACGATACTGTCAGAGTTCAATATCAGGATTTAGTATTTAAATTTTGGCCGGGGAAAACAGTCGTCGAGGTGCCCAATAATTTGGTCGACGATAACCTCAACGGTATAATCGATGAAACCAATGGATCAACCATCGGCACACCGCCGAATCAGGTTACGCGCTACCTCTTTATGGGGTTGAAATACATCAACTATTTTACCGGAGAAGGAAAAAATAACATTCTTTTGGATGAACGCCGCGATGACTATGTCGATAACGACGGCGACTGGAATGTGTTAACCGACGATGTCGGTATGGATGGTGTACCCTACACCGGTGATCCCGGCGAAGGCGACGGTGTACCGACTTCAGGAGCTTTTACCGAATTTCCGGGTGAACCGCACATCGATAAAGTCGATATTGACGAAACCGACATGTTGGGTCTGACCAGTTTCAAACTTTACGAGTGGCCTGATATGCCGCATTACGAAGACGAGCTGGTCTGGAAAAACATTACGCCGGGCTATTTCGACAACCTGCTTGAAAATTTGAACATCGAGCTGCTTTACGGTTCCGGATATTTCCCGATGCCGCCGAGGCGCATCGAACGCTTCTCCATGGGCATCTTTTGCGGTATCAGTCTCGACGACTTTTTGGTCAATACCTATTGGTTCACCAAAGCCTACAACGAGAACTACAATTTCTCCAAAGCGCCTTTGGTGCCGAATGTAAGAGCTGTTGTGGGTGACAAACGGGTCACTCTTATTTGGGACGATATTGCCGAGAGTTCGGTCGACCCGATCGCCGGTCGAGACTTTGAAGGTTACCGCATCTATCGGTCTACCGACCCCGGTTGGAACGATATGACGCCCATCACCGACGGTTACGGCTCGACGACCTTTCTTAAACCGATTGCCCAATTTGATTTGGTCAACGAGCATAAAGGCTATGCGCCGATTTCCATTAAGGGTATACGATTCTATTTGGGCGATAATACCGGTCTGGTACACACATGGACGGACACAACCGTTCGCAACGGCCAAAAGTACTATTACGCTGTAACCTCTTATGATCATGGTATGCCGGAAGCGGGCATAGCACCTTCCGAATGCTCCAAATTTATCTCGATCTCGACCAGCGGCGAGATCGACAAAGGTGCCAACGTCGTCATCGTTCGGCCCGAGGCGCCGGTTGCAGGCTTTTTGGATGCAGAGTTGAAAGATTTTACGGCTGTTGAAGGCGGTCTGGCCACCGGCAAGATAGGCTATCAAATTATCGATCCTACAGCCAT
>JAPDPN010000156.1:3935-5772 GCA_034506455.1 Candidatus Zhuqueibacterota bacterium
CAAGAGGTCGTGCCGTCATGGAGCCTAACGTTCGACTCGGCAACTCGCGACAGCCTGCATCGTAACCCATTGCCCGGCGAAACCATCACCATCAAGACGCTGAAGCCGTTCTTGGCAAGGGATGTTTATGAATTCACGACCGTCGAACAGAGAATCGATCCGGAATTGGCAAAAGCGCAGATGGATCGCATTAAAGTGGTGCCCAATCCTTACATTGTAAGCAATTCATGGGAACCGATCAATCCTTACGCCAACGGTCGCGGTCCGCGCGAACTGCATTTCATCCATCTGCCGAAAAAATGCACGATCCGCATTTTTAATGTACGCGGGCAGCTGGTGCGCGAGCTGGAGTACGAGTCCGATTCGATCAACGACGGCACGCTGATCTGGGATATGCAGACCAAAGACCGTTTAGATATCTCTTACGGCGTTTATATTTACCATGTGGATGCCGGCGAGCTGGGTGAAAAAATCGGCAAATTCGCCGTCATCAAGTAAGAATTGGTTGACGCTCTTACAAGCCTCGAGGCTGATGCCTCGGGGCTTTTTTTTCGAAGGAAATTCAAAAGGAACGTCACGCAAAGCAGACCGATTGACAGGATGAAAGCGAAATGACGGCTTTCGATGAGATATGGGTCAGCGGAAGATCAGGGCTCAAATTGCTCGATTGTACCATTCGCGACGGCGGCCTCATGAACAACCACCGTTTCAACGACAAAACTGTTAAGGCAGTGTTCAAGGCTTGTGCCTCAGCCGGGATCGATGTCGTGGAAATAGGTTACCGAGCTTCCAAGAGGATCTTTGCCCCAAGCGACTATGGCAAATGGAAATACTGCAGTGAAGAGGATGTCCGTCGCGTAATCGAGGAAAACGAGACAGACGTCAAGCTTTCGGTAATGGCGGATGCTGAGCGGACAGACTATCATGAGGATATCCCTCCCAAGGAAAAAAGCGTTTTTGATATCATTCGCGTTTCCACGTATGTCCATCAGCTGCCCGAAGCCGTGCAAATAATTCAGGATGCGCACCAAAAAGGCTATTTTACGACCGCTAATATTATGGCGGTCTCTAAAGTTACGGAAGCGGAATTGGATAGGGCGCTGGAAATGCTGGTGCAGACTGACGCCAAAGTGCTTTATCTTGTAGACAGCTACGGAGCACTCTATCCCCACCAGGTGCGATATTTGATCGAAAAGTATGAAAAATATGCCAGACCCGAGGGCAAGTTGGTCGGCATGCATGCCCACAATAATCAGGAACTGGCTTTTGCAAACACTTTGGAGGCTATCCTTGCAGGCGCAGATATTGTTGACGGTACGTTGGCCGGATTGGGTAGGGGGGCAGGCAACTGCCGACTGGAATCGTTAGTGAGTTATTTGCGGAATTCGCGTTACCAATTGGCTCCCCTTCTTGAATGCATTGCCGACACTATTGAACCCTTGCGCGACGAACTTAAATGGGGCTTTGATGTGCCTTACCTTTTAACCGGAGTCATGAATCGTCACCCTTCATCCGCAATCAATTTCAACAATTCCGGTGATCGGGGCAACTATTTAAAGTTTTACAACCTGTTGCTGGAATCCGAATAAAAAAGAGCTCGGGAATTTCCCGAGCTCTTTTCTTACGGCTTGTTGACAACCAAACCGGTCGGGGGTGCAGGAGGAATGGTGTCGCGAATTGTACCGATGTGCAAAACCCATTCGCCTGTAAAGGGAGGCGTCAGCGTAACTGAACCGCCGCCGTTCACTTTTGTAATCGAAGAATGTTCGTTCGTTTTGGGGTTCATCCATTGCATGTCCAAGGTCCCCTTGACAGCAGACAAATTGATGGTCACGGG
>JAPDPN010000157.1:0-2033 GCA_034506455.1 Candidatus Zhuqueibacterota bacterium
AAATTATTGCGGAGAAAAAAGCATGAGGCGTTCGGCGTGCTTTCTGCTCATTCCTTTGGGTCTTTTCTTTTATCTTTCCACGGCAGGTGCGCAGGACTCGCTCCTTTGCGTCGGCGAGTATTGGAGCGAAGCGGAAGCGGCGCAAAAGATGAGCGAATTTGCCGCTACTTTTAATACAACGGAGGAATGGCGGGCCCGCGCCGCAAAAATTCGACAGCTGATCCTAACCGGTGCGGAACTTGATCCGCTGCCCAAAAGGACGCCGCTCAATCCCGTTTACCGCAATCGACGAAAGTTTAATGGGTATACGGTCGTCAATGTTGCTTTCGAAAGTCTTCCTGGTGTGTTCGTAACCGGCAGCCTCTATGAGCCGAAACCGCGCCGAGAAAAGACGGCGGCAATATTGTGTCCGCACGGCCATTGGAACGATCCGAATGACTATGGCCGGTATCGCGCCGACATGCAGAAGCGGTGTGCGACCCTGGCGAAAATGGGGGCAACGGTGCTGAGCTACGATATGGTCGGTTACGGCGAAAGCGCAGAGTTGGGGTGGGTTCATCATCACCCTAAAACCCTCAAGCTGCAGCTTTGGAACAGCATTCGTGCCGTGGATTTTTTAACGAGTTTGCCGACCGTAGATTCGACCCGAATCGGCGTGACCGGCGCTTCGGGCGGCGGAACGCAGTCCTTTCTCTTAGCCGCCGTCGATGAACGCATTTCTGCCTCGGCGCCTGTTGTTATGGTTTCGGCGCACTTTTTCGGCGGTTGCGTCTGCGAGAGCGGGATGCCCATCCATCGCAGCGCAACATTCCAGACCAATAATGTCGAAATTGCCGCCTGCTGCGCGCCGCGGCCGATGCTGTTGGTTTCCTGCGGCGGGGATTGGACGCGCAATTCGCCCATAGTCGAATTCCCCTACATTCAGCGCATTTATGACCTGCTCGGCGCTTCAAATCATTTTTGGACCGCCCATTTGCCAGACGAGCAGCATGACTATGGATTTTCAAAACGCGTGCCGATGTACGCCTTCTTTGCCCACTTTTTCGGCTTGGATATCTCTGCCGTATTAAATGAGAACGGAACGGTCGACGAGACGTTTGTTACTCTCGAGCCGGCTGAAGCCTTGCGAGTGTTCGACAAGCGGCATCCTTTTCCCGCTCATACAGTACGGAATAATGATGCCGTTGTATGGTGAAAAAAATTGAACTGCAAAAAGTGAGGCATGCCATGCAAAACATTGGTAAGCTGTTGATGACCGTAGGTGTTTTGTTGACTTTTGCGGGTGCTTTGCTGTTTCTTTTCGAGCGGTTCGGCCTGCGGATCGGCCGCCTTCCAGGCGACATCCTCATCCGCAGGGAAAATTTTGTGTTTTACTTTCCCATCACTACCGGCTTGATAGTCTCTCTGTTGATAACCCTGTTCATTCGCTTGTTCAAACATTAAGGTTTTGCTGAAAGGAGAAAGGCATGTTGAGCATCGTACCGCGAGACATGGGATGGATCGAAGTGATTTGCGGTCCCATGTTCAGCGGCAAATCGGAGGAACTGATTCGCCGATTGCGTCGCGCCGAAATCGCCCGCCTCAAAGTGGCGACCTTTAAACCGTTGATCGACGATCGGTATTCAACCGGCCACATCGTTTCGCACAGCGCGCAAAGAATTCCCTCCATTTCCGTTTCTTCCGCCGAAGAGATCTTGGAAAAGGCGCAGGATGCGCATGTCGTCGGCATCGATGAGGCGCAGTTTTTCGATCTTTCACTGGTCGATGTTTGCCAAAAGCTTGCCGACAGCGGCAGACGCGTCATCGTCGCCGGACTCGATCAGGATTACATGGGCAAGCCGTTCGAACCGATTCCCCAACTTTTGGCGGTAGCAGAGTACATCACCAAAACATTGGCGATCTGCGTCAAATGCGGCAGTCCGGCAGGCCGCACACAGCGGCTGGCAAAGCGCTCTGAACGGGTACTCGTAGGTGCGGCCGACCTTTATGAGGCGCGTTGCCGCTTCTGTCATGAGGTTTTCCTGGATGAAACA
>JAPDPN010000157.1:2133-5760 GCA_034506455.1 Candidatus Zhuqueibacterota bacterium
GACCGAATATTTTACGCCGCAGTCCGATACCTGGCCGGGATTCGGATTTCAGTTTGCCTTTTCGGTCCTGCCGACGATCATCTTTTTTTCGGCCTGCATGTCCATTCTCTACTATCTCGGCATCATGCAGGCGGTGGTCAAGGCGATGGCTTCTTTTATGCGTTGGACCATGGGCACGAGCGGCGCCGAAACGCTTTCCTGTTCCGCCAACGTCTTTGTCGGCCAAACGGAAGCGCCGCTGCTGATCAAGCCGTTTCTGGAAGATATGACCATCTCCGAGCTCCACGCGGTCATGGTCGGCGGTTTCGGCACCATTGCCGGCGGAGTGATGGCCGGATACATTCGGATGGGCATCAGTCCGGCGCATTTGATTGCCGCAAGCGTCATGGCGGCGCCGGCCTCATTGGTGATGGCGAAAATCCTCCTGCCGGAGACGCAGCATTCTAAAACGGCGGGAGACGTCAATATACCGGATGTTGGGCGCGCCGATAATCTGCTCGATGCCGCTGCGCGCGGCGTCACCGACGGCCTTAAACTGGCCGTCAATGTCGGCGCGATGCTCATCGCCTTTATCTCGCTGATCGCCTTTGTCGATCTCGTGCTGGGTTTCGCCGATAAATGGATCGACGGTCGACTGCTGGGCGGCGCCTATAGCGCGGCCGCGCAACAGTATTCGGGAATTTTCCCGGGCAGCTTGAAGACTCTTTTGGGCACGCTGTTTTCTCCCATCGCTTTTTTGATCGGCGTGCCCTGGAAAGAGGCGCTTGACGTCGGCAACCTTCTCGGAGTCAAAATCGCGGTCAACGAATTCGTCGGTTATGCGCAGTTGAGCGAGGCGATTCGGCAGGGAATGTTGTCGCAGCGTTCAATCACCATTGCCACCTACGCTCTGTGCGGATTTGCCAATTTTTCGTCCATCGGCATTCAATTGGGAGGCATCGGCGCGCTGATCCCGAACCGACGCTCCGAGTTGTCGCGCATAGCCCTGCGCGCCATGATCGGTGGCGCGCTCGTCTCCTGGATGACTGCCTCTATTGCCGGTATGCTTATTTAAAGCGGGTGCAGCAATCATGACGCTCAAGGATAAGGTCGGCGAGTCTTTGGCCTTTTTAAGGCCGCTGATTCCGCAGACTCCCGCCGCGGCCGTGGTTTTGGGTTCCGGCATGGGAGGAGTCGCCGAAGCGCTGCAATCGCCCGTCATTATTGACGTTAGCAACATTCCACATTATCCGGTTTCCACGGTGCCGGGACATGCCGGGCGCTGGATCATCGGCGAACTCGGCGCTCCGATTTTGTGCATTCAAGGGCGTGTTCATCATTATGAAGGCTATTCTTTGGGCGAAGTGACTTATTATGTCCATCTCGTCGCCGGTTTGGGCATACGCAATCTAATCCTGACCACCGCCTGCGGCGGCCTCAACCCCGATTTTCGCGCCGGTGATTTGATGCTGATTACCGATCTGATCAATTTTACCGGCAGGAATCCCCTGCGCGGGCAGCCGGAAAAGCTGCTCGGTCCGCGTTTCCCCGACATGTCCAAGCCGTTCGATGAGCGACTGTGCCGTTTAGCTGAAGAAGCGGCGGTCAAGCTGGAAATTCCGCTGCGGCGGGGGGTGTTCTGCTGGGTGACCGGCCCGAACTATGAGACGCCCGCCGAGGTGCGCGCTTTGCGCCGATTGGGCGGCGACGCCGTGTCGATGTCTACTGCGCCGGAAGTGATCGTCGCCCGACAGCGGCGGCTGCGTGTGCTCGGACTGGCGCTCATCACCAACGCCGCGGCCGGGCTGTCTGCCGAACCTCTGACCCACGAAGAGGTGATGCGGACCGCTGAATCGGCCGGCAGACGACTGCAGAAGCTGCTCGTCGAAATAATCTCCGGCATCGCTCTGTTTGACAAGCAAACCGAGAAATAAGGCAGGACAAAACGGCTATATGTTAAAGGACATCATCCAAGCGGCGCGCGGCGAAAAGCAGGTTGATCTGCTCCTTAAAAACGGGCGCATCGTCAACGTCTTTTCCGGCGAAATCATCCGCACCGATATCGCGATTTATGGAGAAACCATCGTCGGTTTGGGCGACGGTTATGAGGCCAAAGAGACGGTCGATCTGGACGGCTCTCTGGTGGCGCCGGGGTTTATCGACGCACATGTGCACATTGAAAGCTCGATGGTAGAGGTGCCGCAGTTCACCCGCGCCGTTCTGCCGCTCGGCACCACATCGGTGATTGCCGATCCGCACGAAATCGCCAATGTCCTCGGTTACGAGGGCATCCGCTATATGATGGAATCCAGCAAGTACAATCCGCTCAACGTCTTTTTTACCCTTTCCTCCTGCGTACCGGCATCGCCTTTGGAAACAGCCGGTAGCGAGCTGCGCGCTTTCGACCTTTTTCCCTTTTTGCGGGAAAGATGGGTGGTAGGCCTGGGTGAGATGATGAACTTTCCCGGTGTTTTGGCGGCAGAACCGGACGTTTTGGACAAACTGCGCATTGTCGACGGCAAGCGCATCGACGGACATGCGCCCGGGTTGAGCGGCAAAGATCTCAATGCCTACATCGCCGCAGGCGTTCAGTCGGATCACGAGTGTACAACCGTAGAAGAGGCGCGCGAAAAGTTGCGGCTCGGCATGTTTATCATGATTCGCGAAGGGACGGCGACAAAAAATCTGCACGATCTGCTGCCGTTGGTAACACCGGAAAACGAGCGCCGCATCATGTTCTGCACCGATGACCGCCATCCGCAGGACATCCTGGCTGAAGGACACGTCAATTACATTATTCGTTCCGCTGTGAAGAGCGGCCTGCCGCCGGTGAGCGCTGTCCGCATGGCCACCCTCAACACCGCCGAATATTTCGGCCTGAATCGGATCGGCGCAATCGCTCCCGGGCGACTGGCCGATCTGGTGGTGTTTGACGATTTCGCCTCTCTTAACATTCAGTACGTCTATAAAAACGGCCGTTTGGCGGCGAAAAACGGCCGCATGGTGATCGAACCGCCGGCGCGGCCGCGTGCGGGACTCCGCGGGAGCGTCAACATCAAGTGGTTGGACGGACATGAATTTCAAATAAAGGCAAACGGCCGCAGGGCGCGCGTCATCGAAGTGGTGCCCGATCAGATCATCACGCGCGCTTCCGAGGTTGAAGTTAAAACTAAAGACGGAAATGTGGTCTCGGATGTCGAGCGCGACATTCTCAAGATGTTTGTTTTGGAACGGCATCGCGCCTCGGGAAACATCGGCAAGGGACTCGTCAAAGGCTTTGGTTTAAAGCGCGGGGCAATTGCTTCTTCAGTCGCTCATGACAGCCACAACCTGATCGTTGTCGGCGTTAATGACAGTGATATCTTTAAGGCCGTCATCTTTTTGAATAAAATCGGCGGCGGCATGGTGGCGGTTGCGGACGGTGAGGTGCTGGCCGCCTTGGAATTGCCGATCGCCGGGCTTATGTCCAATCAGCCGCTGGAGAGGGTCAGCCTGCAAATGCAACGGTTGACCGAGGCGGCTCTGCATTTAGGTTCCCGCCTCAAAGACCCCTTGATGACGCTCTCCTTTATGGCCCTGCCGGTCATTCCCCAGCTCAAGTTGACCGATCGAGGTTTGGTGGACGTCGATCGTTTTGAGCATGTCGAA
>JAPDPN010000158.1:0-5702 GCA_034506455.1 Candidatus Zhuqueibacterota bacterium
ACCTCAAGGCCGAAAGCGGGAAGCGCACAGCAAGGATTTGTCGAATCTATTACGGAACCACTCGATGGATGCGCACCTCGTAATTGCCGCCGCTGAAGCTTTGCAGAAGGGGAAAGCGCTCGAATAATGCCTGATAGCGGGCGATTTCGTCGGCATAGCGCTGCGGCTCGCGAAAGAAGCGGCCGTACATTCCCTGGCTAAAGATGATGACTTGGAAGCCCTGCGCAAGGTAGGCCTCTGCGGACTGATCGATCAGTTTATGAAAACCCTGAACCTGGTAGCGTTGCGGGTCGATGTAGGGCGAGTAGGATTCCACGGCGATTTTGCTGCCCTGCGGAATGTTGGCATAAACCCATTCGCGGGCGAGATCGCGGCTGTCCGGCCGCAGGTGAGTCGCATGCTCACGCAATGTCAGACGCAGCGGCTGCAGGAGGACGAGCAGAACGAGCAAAACCGCGGCGAAGGAGAACCTGCCTTTTGTACGCCGCAAGATTTCCTGATGCAGGTAGAGTATAAACTGAGCCGCCAGGAGCGCGGCAAAGGGGATGATCGGCAGAAACGTGCGGTCGTTGCGTACCTTCATCAGGCTGATAAAGGCAAAATAAGTGACGGGAAACGCGGACAAGAGGAGAGTCGAACGGTGTCGATGCAGGATGCCGCGCAGGATCTGGAGGGCGGCAAAAAGGTAAAGCGGGGCGCCGGTTTTTGCCATATAGCGCAGGTACCAGAACAGCGCCTTCCCCTCCATACCCGGATGGCCGGCGCGGCTGTAGTGGGATGCTTCCCAAAGAGCTTGTCTAATGAATGTGCGAAAATCGAGGAGCGCAAATGGCATGACAAAAAGAAAACCGGCGATTCCGGCCAAGGCGGCATAGAGCGGACGGTTATCGAGGATCGGTCGATTCCCGCGCAATGCATGGGCAACCGGAATGACTGCCGCGATCAGCACGGCGTTGTATTTACTTGCGACGGCAAAGCCGACGGCCAAGCCGGCGGCGAGATAATCGCGCAAACGGCCGCGGTCAAGAATCTGCAATGCAAAAGCCGACACGGCTACGCAGAAAAAAGTCATCAGTGCGTCCGGGCCGACGATGCGGGCGTTGTCGATGTTGGTCGGTTCGACGGCAAGGAAAAGGGCGGCGATCAGTCCGACGGCAGGCCCGCCGAGCCGTTTGCCGATAAAATAAACCAGTCCCACGGTTGCCAGATTGAACAACGCAGTAATGAGTCGCCCCATAATCATCGTGCTCGGATAGGGCACGAAATAGCTCCCCATAACTTGATTGTGTGCGGGCAAGATATCCTGCGGACTTGAAAATTTGCCCGTCGTTTTGCCGATCAAGTAATAGGGTGCATAGGCGGCAGCGTTGACGTAAAAAAGCATCGAAGGATAGTTAAAAAAGTGGGGATTGAGATTGCCGGTTTTGAAAATATCCTGGCTGATCTTTACCCAACGCGGCTCGTCCGCGTGATAGACGTACGGCAGGCGGTCTTCGATCTTCCAAATACGCCAGATCAATGCCATCAAGAGAACGGCGGCCAAAGCAAGGCGCTCCGTTAGCTTTTTCATTTTGTATCAGCCTCTCCGATGAGTACAGCAGCGCTCAAAAAGGCAAAGGGATATGTTTCCTGCTTTTTTGCCGTCGTATTTAAAAGGACGGAATGGAGTAGTTTTGGGCTAGTAACGCGCGGATTTTCACATCCGTTAGCGAAAAGGAAGCGCCACGATCGCGCAGAGTCGATCTGCGCTTCCCATTCGTCGAGATGAGGTTATTTATAGAGCACTTGAATGAGTTCGTTATAGGGATTGCCGTTTGCATCTACAATTGCAAAGCTGCCCTTATAGTCCCAGTTGGCCCAGCCGATGCCGTTTTCTTCCAGCACCGAGCGGACGTCGCGGTACCAGGCGAGGCGGTCGGCTTGGGGTACAGTCGGCAGGCATCCCCATTCGCCGCAGTAAAGGGGCAGACCGGTCTGTTTGGCCAGCGCCAGCGGCTTTTGGATCATCTCGATGATGGTTCCGCGATCGAATTGGCGGACGTAAGGTTTCATGATCTCCTGCAGCTCCGGCGGAAACGGCGCCAGGTCTTCCTGCGTCACGGTAACGCCCGGATAACGCACCGGTCCGGTGTAATCGCGGATGTGCGCCCAGCTCGCCTTGTAGTGAGTGAACGCCAACGGCTCGTAAAAGTGAAAGCTGAGAAGGATGTTGGGGTCGTTTTCCGGCACGCGCAGCTGATCGAAGGTGTCGACGCTTTGCCAGCGGTTGGAGCCGATGACGATGACCCGTTTGGGTTCCCGCTCACGCACCACGGCAACGGCGCGCGCAACGAGCTTGTTCCAGTCTTCGGGATCGTCGGCGACCGGTTCGTTCATCAGCTCGTAAGCGACCATGCTCACCGGCCGGTTTTTCAGCGCATCGGAGAGCTCCCGCCAGCATTGCAGAAAGCGTTCCTGCGCCTCGGGCTTTGTCCACAACGGTTTCTCCTCGGCAATGAAATGGTGCGAGCGGAGGATGTGCAGATCGACGACGGCGCGCAGCTTGTACTTGGCGCACCAGTCGAGGCCGCTGTTGAGCAGCGCAAAGGCCTCGGCTTCCTGGTTACCCTGCTCGTCCCACATCTGTTCCTCATCGATGGGGATGCGCAGATGGTCGATGCCGAGTCCGGCCAGGAATTGTACGTCCTTTTCCGTAAACCAGGCGCGTCGCGCTTCGCCGCGGCGGTCGCTCTGCGACAGCCAATGCGAGATATTGACGCCGCGCTTGACGACGAACTTTTCCTCCGCTGTACGGCTGCAGCCGATCAGCAGGATCGACAGGAAAAGCGCCGGTAACCATTTACGATGCATCGCAGAACTCCTTTCATTAAGAGAAGAACTTTGCATCCGACGGCCTCCTGTACCTGATGAACGGAGCCGTCAGCAGTACTTTTTTGTAAAATAACGATTCGAAAGCCAAGTTGCAAGTCCGCAAATGGGGCGGCTGTTTCCAAGCATAAATTTCAAACTGATTCTTTCAGTGATTTTGAGAAAACGACGGGTGGTCTGTGAGGTCTTCAAGTACGGGTAAGCGGATGCTTGGCTTTTCGGCGCAATTTGACTATATTTCAGCGAGGAAAGAAGAATCGTTGAGGGAGGAAAATGGATAACGTTGCAGAATTGGCCAAAATGATCGATCACTCGCTGCTGCATCCGACCATGACGGATAAGCAGCTCAAAGAGGGGTGCGCTCTGGCGGCCAAGTATCACGTGGCGTCGGTGTGCATCAAGCCGTATGCGGTCAAGCAGGCGGTGCAGTGGTTAAAGGGGAGCGATGTCGCGGTGGGCACGGTCATCGGCTTTCCGCACGGCAATTCGACGGTGGAGATCAAGGTGGCCGAGACCGAGCGCGCCTGCCTGGACGGCGCGACGGAGATCGACATGGTCGTCAACATCGGCAAGGTGCTGAGCCAAGATTGGGACTATGTCGAGCAGGAGATCGGCGCGGTGCTCGACGCCTGCCGTCGACGCAAGGCGCTGCTCAAGGTGATTTTTGAGAACGATTTTTTGCCCGAAGACGAATACAAAATTACCCTTTGCAAAATCTGCAGTCGGTTGGGGGTCGATTTCGTCAAGACCTCAACGGGCTATGGTTTTGTCAGAGCGGAGGACGGTCACTATCACTATTTCGGCGCCACAGATCATGACCTCAAGCTGATGCGCGAACACTGCGATCCCAAAGTGCAGGTCAAAGCGGCCGGCGGCGTGCGGACGCTCGATGACCTGCTGCGCGTCAAAGAGTTGGGCGTGACCCGCGTCGGCGCTACGGCCACAGCCGCCATCCTCGAGGAGGCCAAAAGGCGTTTTCAAGGAGGGCAAAAGACCGCGCTGCCGAGCGAAGAGGTGCACGGCTATTAAGCGAAGCCGCGATAACGGGCGTTCAGCTTTTTATGCTCACGACAATTCGCGGAAACCGAGTCCGCGCTTTAAAAGGCGGATAGTCGGCGTATCCTTCAGCTGCTTGTTGTCGAGGAGGCGTATAGCCCAGCCAGGGGGGTAGAGAAGCGATTATCAAAACGTGAGGAGCACATGAAGGCAGTCATCAAAAATCTTCCCCCTTTGCCCAACATGCCTTGGGAGGAGCGGCCCCAGGGCAGCTCGGAGATCGTCTGGCGGTACAGCAAAAATCCGGTTATCCCGCGCGACGCCTTGCCCTTTTCCAACAGCATTTTCAACAGCGCCGTGGTACCGTTCAAAGGCGAGTTTGCGGGCGTTTTCCGCGTCGACAATACGACGCGTGAGATGAAGCTGCATCGCGGCTTCAGCAAAGATGCGCTCAATTGGCGGATCGATCCGCAGCCGATTCGTTTTCAGTGCGACGATCCGGAGGTGGGGAACTTTGTCTACGGCTACGATCCGCGCGTGGTGTGGATCGAAGACCGTTTCTGGGTCAGTTGGTGCAACTGGTACCACGGCCCGACCATCGGCCTGGCGTGGACCAAGGATTTCGAAACCTTTCATCAACAGGAAAATGCTTTTCTGCCGTTCAACCGCAACGGCGTGCTCTTTCCGCGCCGCATCAACGGCAACTACGCCATGCTCAGCCGGCCGTCCGACAATGGTCACACGCCGTTCGGCGACATCTATTACAGCGAGAGCCCGGATATGCGCTATTGGGGCAATCATCGCTGGGTGATGGGCACGATCGGTAATTCCTGGCAGTACACCAAAATCGGCGGCGGGCCGGTGCCGATCGAAACCTCGGAAGGCTGGCTGTTGATCTATCACGGCGTGCTGCAGTCGTGCAGCGGCTTTGTCTACAGCGCCGGCGTCGCTTTGCTGGATCTCGATCAACCCTGGAAGGTGATCGCCCGCGCCAAACCCTACATTCTCAATCCGCGCACTCTTTACGAATGCGTCGGCGATGTACCGAACGTCGTGTTCCCCTGCGCCACGCTCTGCGATCCCGAAACCGGGCGGCTGGCGATCTATTACGGCGCCGCGGATACGGTCGTGGCGTTGGCCTTTGCCTATGTCGACGAGCTGATCGAGCTCATCCGCACCGACCATTGGTAAGCTTGAATTGCTGAAAGGCAGGAAGCCGTGTTGCGGCTGATCGATCTCTTTTGCGGTTGCGGCGGTATGACGCTGGGATTCGTGCAGGCCGGCGCGTTTACGCCGGTCTTTGCCAACGACATCGACGCCGCCGCCCTGGCTTCCTATCGCGCCAATTTCGATCCTCAGGGGGAGCACTCGTTGCTCGGCGATATCGAGGCGCTGTTGCGCGACGGCTTGCAGCTTCCCGCGGCCGAAGTGGTAATCGGCGGTCCTCCGTGTCAGGGCTTTTCGCTGCTCAACCGCAATCGGGAGGGCGATTCCCGGCGGTCGCTGTGGCGGCTGTTTTTGGCGGCGGTCGATCGCTGCGGCGCCGAGGTGATTGTTATGGAAAACGTGCCGCAGCTGCTTTCCTCCGCAGAGTATCATCTTTTGAAGGAAGAGATGCGGCAAAGGGGATTTGATTTTATCCGCGCCGCGGTGCTGGATGCCGCCGATTACGGCGTGCCGCAGCGGCGGCGACGGGCGATTATTCTTGCCTCCAAGCGGATGCCGATCGAGCTGCCGCTGCCGACGCACGGCGATCCGGCGCTTGCCAAGGTAAACGGGCTCCTGCCGTGGCGCACGGTGCGGCAGGCCATCGCTGATCTGCCGGAACCGATTTCGAC
>JAPDPN010000159.1:0-3068 GCA_034506455.1 Candidatus Zhuqueibacterota bacterium
CCTGGTGGCTGGATGCAACTGAACCGGATATCCATTCCAACCTCGAGCACTATGAATGGCGGCGGCGTATTGGTCCAACGGCGCTTGGATCTTCGTCGCGCTATCTAAATACCTATTCCCTCATTCATGCAAAAGGCATCTATGAAGGTCAGCGCCGCACCAAGCCGGATCAACGCGTGTTTATCCTGACGCGTTCGGCGTTTGCCGGCCAGCAGCGTTTCGCTGCCGCGGTTTGGAGCGGCGATATTGCCGCGCGGTGGTACGATATGAAGGCGCAGATTTCCGCCGGACTCAATTTCTGCCTTTCCGGTCTTCCTTACTGGACGATGGACATCGGCGGATTTGCCGTCGAGACGCGTTTTCAGAATCCTTCGCCGGAAGATCTCGAAGAGTGGCGCGAGCTGCTGACGCGATGGTACCAGTTCGGCGCCTTTTGTCCCATTTTCCGCAGCCATGGCGAGTATCCCTATCGCGAAATTTTCAACATTGCACCTGACAACCATCCCGCCTATCAGGCCATTTTGGCGAGCATCAAATTGCGCTATCGGCTGATGCCGTACATCTACTCGCTGGCCGGTATGGCGACGCACAAAGACTATACCCTGATGCGGGCGCTCATTATGGATTTCGATGATCCGCAGGTCAAGAACATCGGCGATCAATATCTTTTCGGCCCGGCGCTGATGATCAATCCGGTCACCGAATATCGCGCCCGCAGCCGCTCCGTCTATCTGCCCAAGGCGGCCGGCTGGTATGACTTGAGCGGAAATTATTTTGCTGGCGGCAGAATGATCGATGCACCGGCGCCTTACGATACGATGCCGATTTATGTCAAAGCGGGTTCTATTCTGCCCACAGGTCCGGAAATTCAGTACAGTGACCAAAAGCCGGCCGATCCCATTCGACTTTTTGTTTTTACCGGTGCAGACGGCAGCTTTAGCCTTTACGAAGACGAAAACGTGAATTACGATTATGAAAAAGGCGAGTTTGCCGAGATTCCGCTTTCCTGGAATGAAAAGAGCAGAACCCTGATCATCGGCAGCCGCAAAGGCCGCTTCGACGGTATGCTGCAGCGCCGCACTTTCGAGATAGTCTGGATCACCCCGAGGGGCGGCCGAGGCATGGATTTTACCATCGCGCCGGATCAGACGGTGTCGTATGTCGGCAAGAGCGTGCGAATCAAATTACCGTCCTCCCTCAGTCGATGATAACTCTTTTATCGCGAAAAGGAGTTTTATGGCAAGAATAATTTTTTGCCTGGCCCTAGGCATTTTGAGCTTTTCAGGTCTATTTGGATCAGAAGTGCCACGCAAGACGCTCGATTTCAACAAAAACTGGCGCTTTCATCTCGGCGACATTGCCGAAGCAAAAGAGCCGCATTATGACGATTCCGGTTGGCGGAATCTGGATCTGCCGCACGACTGGTCCATCGAAGGCGAGTTCAGCGCCGATCATCCGGCCGGAGCCGGCGGCGGCGCTTTGCCGGGCGGCGTCGGCTGGTATCGAAAGCGCTTTACCTTATCCCCAAAAGAGCGCGGCAAAAAAGCATTCATCGAGTTCGACGGCGTCTATCGCAACAGCGAAGTGTGGATCAACGGGACGTATTTGGGCAAGCGGCCGTACGGCTATATCTCGTTTCAATATGATCTTACGCCGTATCTTCGCTACGGCAGGGAGGAAAACGTCATTGCCGTTCGCGTCGACAACTCGCAGCAGCCCAATTCACGTTGGTATTCCGGTTCGGGTATCTATCGCAACGTTCGTCTCACCCTGACCTCGCCGGTCTTTATTGATTACGGTGGTCTATTCATCACAACGCCGGTCGTAAGCGAAAATCAGGCGACGGTATCTCAGGCGACAATGGTGCGAAATATTCTGGCGACAGAGAGCGATGTGCTCGTCAAAATTACTTTGCTCAATGCGGAGGGCAGGGTAGTCGCCGAGGGCAGCGAAAAGGTGACGGCGCCGGCAGGAGAGACGGCAACCGTCCGCATCTCGCTGCAAGTCGGCAATCCCGAACTGTGGTCCGACAAGCGGCCTTATCTGTATCGTTCAATTACCCGTCTGTATGAAGGCGATAGGATGGCGGACGAGGTTTCTACTTGCTTCGGCATCCGCACCATCACTTTCGACATCGAAAAGGGCTTTTTGCTGAACGGCGTGCCGACAAAAATCCGCGGTATGTGCATGCATCATGACCTGGGATGCTTGGGGGCGGCCATCAACGTGCGCGCGTTGGAGAGACAGCTGGAGATTTTGCGCGGGATGGGCTGCAACGCCGTCCGTACCTCGCACAATCCGCCCGCGCCGGAGTTGCTCGATCTCTGCGACCGCATGGGATTCCTCGTGATGGATGAAGCTTTTGACATGTGGCGCATCAAAAAAACCGCCTACGACTATTCTCTCGATTTCGACGCCTGGCATGAGCGCGATCTGCGCGATTTTATTCGGCGCGACCGCAATCACCCCTGCGTCATTATGTGGTCGATCGGCAATGAGATCATGGAGCAGTGGCACGAATCCGGCGTCGAGCTTGCCCGTCGTCTGGCCGAGATCGTGCGCAGCGAGGACCCGACGCGGCCGATCACCTCAGCCTGCAACGATCCGGTGCCCGGCAATTACCTCATTCGCTCCGGCGCCCTCGACATCATCGGCATCAACTATCACCACGAAACCTTTCTCGATTTGCCCAAGATTTTTCCCGGCCAAAAGTTCATCGCTTCGGAAACCGGCTCGGCGATTGCCACCCGAGGCTCCTACGATATGCCCTCGGACAGCGTGCGCGTTTGGCCGCGCCGCTGGGACCAGCCAGAGACCTACAATCCGGATTATACCTGCTCTTCTTATGACAACTGTCGCGTCGGCTGGGGCTCGACGCATCGCGATACCTGGAAGCTGATCAAGAATCACGACTTTCTTTCCGGCATGTTCTATTGGACCGGCTTTGATTATCTCGGCGAACCCACTCCATACGACTGGCCGGCGCGCAGCTCCTATTTCGGCATCGTCGATTTGGCCGGATTTCCCAAAGACGCTTACTACTTTTACCAGGCGGAATGGACGGATGA
>JAPDPN010000159.1:3168-5632 GCA_034506455.1 Candidatus Zhuqueibacterota bacterium
GCCTGCCGTCGGGGTGGGGAAACAACGAGCTGCAGTTCTATCGTCGCGAAAACATAGAAGTCAAGAACGGATATCTGATCATCACCGCAAAAAAAGAATCTTACGGCGGCAAAAGCTACACTTCCGGTCGAATCCGTACCAAAGGCAAGGGCGATTGGCTGTACGGTCGTTTTGAGATACGCGCCAAGATGCCGATCGGGCGCGGTCTCTGGCCTGCCTTCTGGATGTTGCCGTCCAGTACGAAATATGGGGGATGGGCGGCGAGCGGCGAGATCGATATTATGGAGTACATCGGCCATGAGCCGAATACGGTACACGGCACCCTGCATTATGGTGGAACTTGGCCGAAGAATGTACACAAAGGCAGCTCCTACACGTTGTCGAGCGGCACGTTTGCCGATGATTTTCACACGTTTGCCTTGGAGTGGGAACCAAAGCGCATGAGCTGGTTCGTGGATGGTCGGGTATTTCGACGGACGAGCGAGTGGTATTCAACCAACGGCCCTTATCCGGCGCCTTTTGACGTTCCGTTTCACATTCTCATCAATTTGGCCGTCGGCGGCAATTGGCCCGGCGCCCCGGACGCCTCGACGCAATTTCCGCAGCAGCTCGTCATCGATTATGTCCGCGTATACCAAATCACTTCCGCAGTCGAAAAAGCCGACCAAGAAAATCCGGAGGCTTTAGAGGTTTATCCGAATCCATGCAATCAACAGACCGTCATTCGAATTGACCTCGATCGGCCGCAAGAGTTAACCTTGGCTGTGTTCGACATACACGGAAGATGCCTTGACAAGCTGTTTAACGGATTTCTCAAGGCGGGTACACATCAATGGGTCTGGGGAGCCGACCATAATCCTTCTGGTCTTTACTTTGTCCGTTTGGAATCATCGGAAAGCCGTATCATTCGTCGGATTGTATTGTTGAAATGAAAAGAGCAAGAAAAGAGATTGATTTTGGACCGGCTGTACGGAAAATGCACGAATAGTGGGCGGAATCCTATAAGGCAATGATACGCAAGCCGTTGCCGAATTAAAAAGCAAGCCGCAAGACGATGGATATCCTAAACGAGCTGCCGCAAAAGCAATGGGAAGAGATCGATGATCTCCTCGCTTTTGTCAGTATTTACGACGACCGAAAGCGGACACAGGCATTTATTCGTTTGCTGAACCGTTACCGCAACCGAATCAAAGGCGCGGTTTGTGTCGAAGCCGGATGCGGTTTCGGCATTTTTTCGGAGCATATGGCGCGGCTGGGCGCCGAACGGGTCTATGCCGCCGAGGTTAACCCCCATTTGGCTGCGCTCGCAGAAGAGCGACTGCGTCCCTACCCCAACGTGACCGTGATTCGACAAGATATTCGCCGCTTTGTACCGCCGGAACCGGTGGATGTGCTGGTGCACGAACTGTTCGGGCAGCTTTTGTTCGACGAAGATCTCTATGCGCTTTCGCAGCTGCAGTTCGAACCCAAACTATGGCTGCCGGACGAAGCGCGTCTGCAGCTGGCCGTGCTTTCTGCAGACGATTGGGTCGACGAGGTGGTTACTCGCCGAGTGTTGGAAAAAACTGCCGGCGCATTAGTCGCCGGTTTATTCGAGGCAGCGATCCCAGCGGCTGCGAAGACCATTCTTCGGTGGACGCCGGGCCATTTTCCTCGCTCTGTTGAATGGGAGCTCGAAGAAAGCGGGGATCTGCTTTGCTTTTTTCTCAGTCTTTACCATCAAGGACAAGAAATTTGTCGGGCCGGACTATGCGACAATTGGTCGTGCGTTTGGACCTTTCGTTGCGGTGACCGATTTCGATTAGAGTTCCAGCCGGGAGACCGTGGAACCAACGTCTTTTTCGAATGGCAAAACTAATCTTGAATGCCTAACCAATAAAAGGAGCAAAACCATGCAGCAGACTCTGGGCGTTATTTTCGGCAACCGCGAGTTTTTCCCCGATGTTCTGATCAGCGAGGCGCGGCGCGATCTTGAAAGACTGTTTGCAGAAATGAATCTCAAAGCCGTCGTTTTGACGGAAAAGGACACCAAACTGGGATCCGTGGAAACCTGGGAAGATGCAAAAAAGTGCGCGGCGCTGTTCGACGCGCACCGGCACGAAATCGAGGGCATTCTCGTCGTACTGCCCAATTTCGGCGATGAGCGCGGCGTCGCCGATGCCGTCAAGCTTTCCGGTCTTCAGGTCCCTATTCTGGTTCAAGCGTATCCCGATGATCTGAAGCGGCTGGACGTTGCGCACCGCCGCGACGCGTTTTGCGGCAAAATTTCGGTCTGCAACAACCTCAGGCAGTACAACTATCCCTTTAGTCTGACCGAGCTTCATACGGTGGCTTTGCTCGACGAATCCTTTAAAAAAGACCTGCAGAAATTTCTCGGCGTTTGCCGGGTGGTGAACGGCATGCGCAAGGCGCGGTTCGGCGCCATCGGCGCGCGTCCCGGCGCTTTCAATACCGTCCGCTACAG
>JAPDPN010000160.1:0-5573 GCA_034506455.1 Candidatus Zhuqueibacterota bacterium
TCGCGGACGGCAAAACGGTCTTCACCGATCAGATCGTTCAACAACGTCGTCTTGCCGACGCCGGATGAGCCGAGCATAGCTATGGTCTCACCTCTCCGAAAATAGGGCGTCAACTGGTCGATCCCCTGCTGCAGCAGAGCGCTGATCACATGCACCGGCAGGTGGGAATAGGATTGCCGGACGATTTCGGCGGCCTTTTCCGGCTCCGGGTGGAGATCGGCCTTGTTGAGAATCAGGATCGGTTCGGCGCCGCTCTGCGCAATCAACGTCAAATAGCGGTCGATGCGGCGCGGATTGAATTCTTCGTTAAGGGCTGTGACGAGAAAGATTCGGTCTACGTTAGCGGCCAGAACCTGCTCTTCGGTGACGAGACGTCGGCCGGTGCGCGTGCCGGTGTCGCGCGAAATTTTGCATTTACGCGGCAGAACCTGTCGGATGGTTGCCTGACTTCCTCCCTCGGCCAACATCACCCAATCTCCGACGACCGGAAAGTCGGCCGGCGACTTGGCGGCGTGACGCAATTTACCGGCTACTACAGCAGGCATGTCGCCCTTTTCCGTCAGGACGCGATAGAGCTTTTTCTGCTGCAGCGAGACTCGGCCGGGGATCAGTCCGCGGGAAAGAGCCGACTTGGCATGTTCGGCAAAAAAATCGTTCCAACCGAGGTCTTCCAACGTTCTCGGTTGTTCGTTTGTGGTTACATTATCCTCTGAATTCATAAAGCTCGTGTCCGCTTTCAAGAAACTTTTTTTCGAACAGAGTATACGCTTCCCGCGGGCGAATCTTTAACGTTTCACCCTCATAACCGGTCGCCAAACGATAGGCGGCGGCAAATTCCTGAATGAATATAAGCCAATTACTGCGCAAAATCAAACGCTCAGAAATTGCTATCAAGTGTTTGAAGGCAGGATGGGCGTGAATCCGCCGTTTCAGATGTTCCTTTTTCGGCCAAGGATTGGGATAAAAAAGATAGTGGTCTTTAAAGCGCAGATTCTGTTCGGCTGCCAAACGCCAAAAGTCGAATTGATCGGCGCGCAAAAAAACAGCATTCTGCGGCCGCTCTTTTTTGTCCGCTTTGGCAAGCCGCGCCGCCGACTTGTCGATTCCGATGACCCAACAGTCCATGTGATCCGAGGCAAGGCGCAAGGTGCTTTCACCGGTTCCGCAACCGGAATCGAGGATGATCTGCCGATTTATGGAAGAGACGATTTCAAGAAATCGCGCAAAGGCTTCACGTGTATGGCATGCCGGTGGTTTTTGCCACTCGGCGGCAAGATGGCGGCGCACCGTAACTTCAAGGCGTTCATGAGGCAGAGTCTGCCTGCTCATGACGAGTTTGCTGTTTCCCTTCACGGTCGATTACGCTCGTAAATTATGCGCATTCCCTCGAGAGTAAGAAACGGTTCCAGCTTGAAAGAAGTCCTTAAATGTCCCATAAGCAGGCGGGCGAGGCCGCCCGTGGCGATGTTCATCGGCTTTTCGCCGAGCTCCTCGCTGATGCGGGCAGTCAGCCCCTCAACCATCTCGACGGTGCCGTACATCAAACCGGACTGCATGCTGGTCTCCGTGGTGCGGCCGATGACGCGCTCGGGAAAGGAAAGATAGACTCGCGGCAGTTTGGCGGCGCGGCGATGCAGAATCTGCGCCGACATTTCGATTCCCGGCGCGATCACGCCGCCGAGGTATTTGCCGTCGCGTGAAACAACGTCAAAGGTAGTGGCGGTGCCGAAATCGACAATATTCAGCGGCCCGCCGTATTTGAAAAAGCCGCCGACGGCGTTGCAGAGCCGATCGGCTCCGACAAGGGTCGGGCTTTCGTAGGCGATCTCAATGCCGAGATCGAGCGCTGAACTGACCACCAGCGGGGCGAAATGCAGGTATTTGACGGCCATCTTTTCAAAAGTGTGGGTCAAATCCGGCACGACCGAAGAGATGACCACGCCGGTCGTCTGCGCAAGATCGACCTGATTGGCGCGGGCAATGTTGGACATCATCATCCACGCCTCGTCCTCGGTCCGTTCGATCATGCTCGAAATGCGCCAGTGCGCCCGCAGCTCATCCCCCGCCATGAGTCCGGCGGCAATTTGCGTGTTTCCAATATCAATCGCCAACAACATTTTCAATCTCCCAAGTATCGAAATTTGTGATGGTCATGATCCGGTCGCCGCTCTGCAGCAGCGCGGCGCCGTTTTTATCCAGTCCAAGGAATACACCGACCAGGGTTTCCCCCTGTACGGTGGTCTGTATGGTTCGATTTAAATGGCCGCATATTTCCAGCCAGGCTTGGCGCAGCTCCTGCCCTGCAAAAGGATGAAAAAAGCGCAGATACGCCTCATCCAGGTATTTGAGCAGGGAAAAAAAGACTTGCCGTTTGTCGAACAATCGGCCGGCGATGAGGCGCATGGAACCCGCCTTACCGATCAGATCAGGTGGAAAATCGTCCTCCGTCTGGTTGACGTTCAAACCGATCCCGACAATCGATTGCACCGTAGAATCGGCTTTGATGGTGTTTTCAATCAGCACACCGGCCAGCTTTAAATGGCCGACCACGACGTCGTTCGGCCATTTGCAGGCGGCGTCAATTCCCCACTCTTTTAAAGCGCGTACGACGGCGACGGCCGGCCAGAGCGCTGCAAGCGCCAAGTGTTCAGGCAGAAGGTGCAGCTTGAGAAGTATGGAAAAGGTCAAACTCTGTTCATCGGAAAACCAGGCGCGCAAAAAGCGGCCGCGACCGGCGGTTTGGCGTTCAGCGCGCAGGACGGTTCCATGGGGCAGGTCATCGGCAAGCTCTTTCAGGCGGAGGTTGGTCGAAGCGGTTTCTTCCACTTCATAAAGGAAAGAGCCGATGGTTTTGGCCGCTATTTCCGCCATAGCGCTCCGCTTTCCAGGGGATGATACTTGCGATGCACCTCTTTCAGGAATCCGCGGTCCAGGTGCGTATAGATTTGCGTCGTGATGATGTCCGCGTGGCCGAGCATCTCTTGAACGGCGCGCAGATCGGCGCCGTTTTCGATTAGATGCGTCGCGAACGAGTGTCTTAGTGAGTGGGGACTGATAGGCTTTTGGATTCCGGCGGCTTGGGCATACTGCTTGACCAACAGCCAGACCGTTTTCCGGCTGATGCGTCTGCCGCGCGTGCTGAGAAAAACGGCGCCGCGACTGAGGCCCTTGGACGCAGGCCGCATCCGCGGCCCTAGAATGTATTCGCGAACCCAAGTCAGCGCCGCCTTGGTTATGGGAGTGAGGCGTTCTTTACCTCCCTTGCCGAAAACGCGGATGAATTCCTGCTCCCAAAAAATATCATCCAATTTAATGTTCACCAGCTCGGAGACGCGCACGCCGGTGGCATAAGCTGTTTCCAGCATGGCGCGGTCGCGCAGGCCGGTATCGGTGCTGACGTCCGGCTGCTGCAGCAGGCGATCCACTTCTTCAGGTGAAAGCACTTCGGGGAGTTTCATCCACGGTTTGGGCACGACGATGTCGGCGGTGGGATCGCTCTGAGCCGCTTCCTCGCCGATCAAAAAATGATGAAACGCGCGCACGGCCGAAAGATTGCGCGAGACCGTAGCAGCGGAGAGCGTCAATTCGTGCAGCATCTCCAAAAAGGCATAAACATCCCGGCGCGTAATCTGATCGGGAGAGTGAACATCCCGCTCCTGTTGAAAGGCAATGTAACGCAGAAGGTCGCGCTGATAGGCGTCCACCGTGTTGGGCGACAGCCGTCTCTCGATGATCAAATAGTCGATAAAGCTTTTTAAGAGGTCGACCAAGGGGAACGAACAGGTTAATTTTCCTGGGGAAGAATCTCTTCGGCGATGGACAAAGCCACGCCGCTGAGCATCACTTCCGGGCCAAGGGTGGTAAAGTCGCCGGAGAGAATTTCGCGGTCGACGTTTGCATACAGACTGCAGCCTCCCTCCCGTTCGATAATGAGGCCGGACACCTTGCCGCCGACTTCGCCGATAAAAGTCACCTCGCCCAACGATTCACTGACGACATAACCGGTGCAAAAATGCAGCTGCAGATGCGCACACGGAGCATAAACACTGATCAAATTGCCGACTCGGCGGCCGATGGGTACATCGGGATAAATTTCGAGCGAAAGCTTGACTTTACCTTCGCTGCAGATTTCAAAGCGGTAGTTGTTGCCCATAAACTTGGGCTCGCACTGCAATACTGCGGCAATTTTCCGGATATCTTTTTTGCTGAACACTTTTTTCATTTTACGCCTTTTCGCTTTGGGTCGTCGGCTGCGCCGCTTGAAACTTAGCAAAAACCCCACCGCCGGTGGGGTTTTCGAGATTCAGCGTTTGCCAAGAAGCTCTTCAGCCTACGATCACTTTGACGGCATGAAGACCTTTATCGCCCCGCTTGGCCTCAAACTTGACTTCCGCCCCCTCCTGCAGCGTTTTGTACCCTTCCATTTGGATCGCCGAGTAGTGGACGAACACGTCTTCGCCGTTCTCGCGACTGATAAAACCGAATCCCTTCGTGGCGTTGAACCACTTGACCTTCCCTGTTTCCATCAAGACTCCCTGGTCAATAATTGAACATCTTTTTTTCATCTGCGCAACGCAGCCGCCCGCAGACTTTTAAATATAAAAGAACGTCACATTATTGTCAAGTCTCTCATACATTATTTGAGCTTTTTGAGGCATTTTCAGCCGCCCGGCGCAGATTTTTAACGGCCTCCCGTACGTTTTCATGCGCAAAAACGGCGGTTCCGGCGACCAAACAATCGGCACCGGCCTCCACAACAAGCGGCGCGGTCGTTTCATCGATGCCGCCGTCGGCTTGGATCAAAAAAGAGAGTCCGTGCCTGCGGCGATATTCCGCGGCCTCAGCAATCTTGTTCAAAGTCATGGGAATGAGTTTCTGCCCGCCCATACCCGGTTCCACTGTCATGATCAACAGCAGATCGACAAGGCTCAAAACCGGCTCGACCAGCGACAGAGGCGTGGCAGGATTGAGCGTCACTCCCGCGTACAAGCCGTGCGATTTGATTTTTTCGAGCGTGGACCACAAGTGGGGACAAGCCTCCACATGCACGGTCAGTCGATCGATGCCGGCTTCTTTGAAATGCTCGATCTGGCTGTCGGCGTCGCGGACCATCAGGTGAGCATCCAGCGGCAGGCGGGTTATTTTGCGCACACCCGCGGCGACGATCGGCCCGAAAGTGATGTTGGGCACGAAAGAGCCGTCCATGACGTCAAAGTGAATCCAATCGGCGCCGCCGGCTTCTGCATCCTGCACCTGTTCGCGCAATTGGGAAAAATCGGCACTCAAAATCGACGCGGCAATCAGGATCATTCCGTAGCCTCCACCTGCGGAGCCGCCTCGTCGACGTTCTGCTCGATGACGCCGCCCGCAATGCTCAACGTCAGATCGACCGGCTGACCGGCGCCGATGGCCGTACCCGGCTCGGGCGACTGCATGACAACCATATCCGGCGCGGCTGCCGGCATATCGCCGTAACGCACAATTCCGAGCGACAAGCCGGCTTGTTCGACCACTTTGGACGCCTCCTCGAACTTCATGCCGATCAGATTCGGCATAATGACCGTCCCGCCGAC
>JAPDPN010000161.1:0-5519 GCA_034506455.1 Candidatus Zhuqueibacterota bacterium
GGCGTGAAAGCGCCGCAGACCGGCGAGCAGACGATCAAGCCGGACGCCAAGCTGCTGTTTGTTGCCGGCGCCGGTTGGACGAAAAAACAAAAGGACGGCCAAGCGCATGTCGAAGAGGCGGCCGAGCTTATCATGGAGTTCATCCGCAAAGCCGACGCCTCGCTCGGCAGCAGCAAGTCGCTGGTCGATCTGCAGGGCGAGGGTCAGCAGGTTCTGCCGTTCATGTCGCATCTCAATCAAGTGGGACAGACCGGCTCGACGCCGCGCCATCCCAAAGGTTTGGCGACCTGCTGTCACGGTGAAGAGCCGCATGTTGTCGGCTGGCGCTTCATCAACGAGCGCCGGGCGGTCAATCTCGACCCCAACTGCGGTTGGGCGCAGGGCAAGGCGGACGTGCTTTACGTCGCCGATGCGTTCGAGGTGATGCGGGAAGTGAATCGGCTGTTGGGGGAAAAGTGATCAATGAGTAGATGCGATCCTACTATGGGATCGCATCACCCTTTCGGGCCGGCCTGCGGTTTAAACCTGCTTTTTAGCCGACTTGTTATGAAGAACAGCAAAACAACAATATTTCCCAACATTAACATCAGCTTGCCCAATAAGGCAACGGAATTCCGATATTTATAAATCAGCACGACCCCAACGGTGGTATTGAACATTATCAGCAGGAAAAGGGGAGGTATTTGGTTTTCAGTACGGCAGTTGTGTCTGTTTTAGATTTTTAATAGTATCGGTAAAAGATTATAAGGTCTGTGTTGCAGTATATGTATCCGATGCTACATATCTTTTTTATTTCCGGCAAGAGAACCAAGCTTATTATTTTGCCGGTAATGCGTTAGAAAGAAGCCCTTTCTCCTATCAGCACTAAGTCGAAGCGGCTCGATATCGCAAAAGGCCGAGCCGCTTCAACGGCAGCGATGAAGTTCTATTTTTTAAAGAGCGCCAGCTTATCGGGCGTAATGCCGTTTTCCCTCGCCGATTCTGTTCCGCACAAAAACTCTTTCTGTTTTCTTTGCAAAACCGGCAGATAGAGAATGTGCAATAAAAACCCTATTGCAGCAAGAATAAACGACCCCATCTCCGGGCGCTTGACGACCCCAAAGAGAGGGATCAACAGAGAAACGACTATCCACAAGCCATAGAGAAATGCCCGCCTCGCTGCCATAAACTTTTCTTTCGGCGTCATGTTGACGCAAATTTCTTTTACCTCTTTTAACTGAAACGGCGACCATAATATTAAATTCATTACCTCTACCCTCCCCTAAAAAACAGGCTTTGTTAATGATAAGAGCAGTTTTAAAAGAAATCCATTTTCCTAATTCTTACAGCATTTGGCTTACAGAATCTTTTACAGAAAAATCTTTGCAGGTTCCGCTTTGGGAATTGCTTTTTTTTTCACATGCTGGTTCTTTTACGATATGCCAATAATGAACGCAGCAAGGCCGTAACCAATAATCATGAAAAGCATTTTGTCGTCTTTTTAAACTCCTCTGATAGACGCCTAACTATGACCTCCTAATAAAGTGGAAACAGCTTTTCAATAAAAACAGATTTCTACCCCTTAATGTTTTTTACTTTTTCATATAAATCATCGCGGGGAGACCATGCAACAAAAAAACAGAGGAAAAAACTTTTGCATTAACTTTTCTGTCTTGGAAGACCTTTCGTGAAGGTAATCGCGAAATCGGCATGACAATTCACGCAAAATTGTCCCCCAATGCCTTGACTTTGTGAATTAAGACTCCCCTTAAAAACCAATTTTCTATGTTTACTTTAAAAAATACATTGATTCATGTTAAGCAAAATCTTTATGGATATAGATAGTATTAGTTATTTTTCTTTAACTCACAGATAATTATTCTACTCGAAGCGAAACCCATCCGCCGGCAGGGCAAAATCGACAAAATCGATGTCTTTAATGAATCAGAGGGAAAGTAATAAAAAGCGGCGTCATCATAAGAAAGCCGAGTTGCATTGAGCTCCTGCACAAACCGCAACACACTTTTTTCAAAGGTATTTTATTGTGATCTTTTCATGCCGAAATGATCTCCACCTTATCGCCTGCTCCTTGCGTTTTTTCTGTCGGACATGAAGTGAATTTCGGCAAATCGGCAGCAAATTTTACCAACACCTTATCAACTTGGAAAATTGCTGCGCGTTGGCTATTTTCCAAACATCGCACATTTAACGAGGTAATAGCTATGCAGGCCGTATTAATGGCGGCGGGCAAAAGCACCCGCACCTATCCCCTTACGCTCACGCGTCCCAAACCTCTTTTGCCGATTCTCAATCGGCCTCTTTTGTATCACAATCTCGACCAGTTCGTCGGTTTGTTCGACGAGGTGATTCTGATCACCGGTTACCGGAAAGAGATGATCGAAGCTCGGCTCGGCAATTCGTATCGCGGAATGCGCATTATCTACCAGGAGCAGAAAGAGCAGCTGGGCACCGGCCACGCCGCCCTGCAGGCCAAGCCGCACATTTGCGGCAAATTCGTGGTGATGAACGGCGACGACCTGTTTGCGCGCGTCGATCTGGAAGCGCTGGTGCGATACGAATACGCCGCGCTGGTGATGCGCGCCGAGCACCCCGAACGCTACGGCGTCTATCAAGTCGATGCACAGAACCGCGTCCTCAATCTGGTGGAAAAGCCCAAGGAATATCTCGGCGATCTGGTGAACATCGGCTGTTATGTGCTGCAGCCCGATTTTTTCGACGAGTTGGAGCGGACGCCGCTCAGCGAGCGCGGCGAGATCGAGATTACATCCGCGATTCTCGCCACGGCGAAAAAGAGACCTTTCTATGCTTTGCCGATTCAGGGCTACTGGCGGCCGACCGGCTACGCCTGGGACCTGCTGGTTCATCAGGAGTTTCTAATGGAGCGCTGCCGAGAGTGGGAATGCCAAGGCATCATCGAAGAAGGGGTGGTGATCAAAGGCAATGTGTCGATCGGCCGCAACACCGTCGTGAAGGCAGGCACTTACATCGAAGGGCCGGTGATCATCGGCAACGACTGCGTCATTGGTCCGAACGCCTATCTGCGCGGCTGCACGTCCATCGGCGACGGGTGCATCATCGGCGCTGCGGTAGAGATCAAAAATTCCGTCATTTTTCCCCGCTGCCGAGTTCAGCATCTCAGTTACATCGGCGACTCGGTAATCGGCGAGGGCTGTTCGCTCGGCGCGGGAACTATCACCGCCAACCATCGTCATGACGACGGTTTTATTCAATCCATAGTAAAGGGTGAATTGATCAATACGGAACGCAAAAAGCTCGGCGCCGTTTTGGGCGACGGCGTATCGACCGGCATCCATACCTCGATTTACCCCGGCCGGAAAATCTGGCCGCAGATGACCACGCGGCCTGGACAGGTCGTTCAAAGCGATCTCATGCCGGAAGGAGCGGTTTGGGATTAGATGCGCACCGAAAGTCCGGCGGCAACGCCAAAGCCGGTGGAAGTGGCGGAGGTCACGCCGCTGTAGGTGCGAAAGGCGGCGTCGAACGAAAAGCGGCGCAGGCTGACGCCGAAGCCGCCGGAGAAAAAGTCGCGACCGAGCCCTCCGTGCGAAGCTCCGGCGCGCACAAAAAGATAGTCGGTTAGGCGGATTTCGCCGCCGATCGATATACGGGGATCGCGGCTGGAAAGCGCCGAGTCGCGAAAGCCGACCTCGAACTCTGCCGAGACCAGATACTTGTCGGCAAAAGGCGCCGCCATGGCGATGTTGAGCACCCGCGGCAGGCGCACAACATGCTTTTCGACGGGCTCTTGATAATAGTCGGTGACAAAGAACGAATCGATGGAGGCGCTGCGGAGCAGCTCTTCGAGGGACTGCTCCCTTAGGCGAAAGTCGAGCGTCGTTTTAACGGCGCGAATGTCCCATTCCATTTGCGAGAGGGGATTGTGCAGGACAATCGAGGCGGTCCACTTGTTCTGCAGCTGCAGAGAAAGCGCCGTGGTCAGCGCATAGCCGCGGCCTCCTTCCGCATAGTCCATATCGAGCGATCCTGCTCCCGAAATGCCCGCAAAGGTGGTTTGAGAAAAAAAGTGCGAGCGGGTGATGCGGGCATACGATAGACCGTAGAGATAACGTGCGGTAACGCCCCAAGCCAGCGTTTCGATGACGCTGTTTTCGATCGCATAGCCTCTGCCGAACCCCAATCCCATGGCTATTGCACTCATCCCGTCGCCCCTAACCGGGTTGAATTCATAGATGCGGTTCAACTCGTTGCCGTGCAGCATCAGCTCGAACAGTTCGCGGGCGAAGGATCCCGAATAGCTGCTGAATCCGCGCACGCCGAACGCAAACGGCCCGTACCCCAAACTCAACCCGTGCAGTCGCAGATTCGAAGAGAGTTCAAAGCCCTCGCGCGGCACGGCATTGAGGATGGTTTCGACCTCCTTCTCGTCCAAATAGGTGCCGACATAACGCTGATAAATGACGTGCGACCAGGCGTTGTTGGCAAAATCGCCGCTGACGCCGAGAAAGTTCATGGAAAAGGGGTTATAGTAGGGCAGACCAAGGTTGGCGGGATTGAGAAAGATGGCGTCGCAGCCGGTTGCGGCAGCCGAGTAGGCGCCGGACATCGCGTACTGGCGCGCATTGGTAAAAATTTCCGACGCGCCCGCCGCAGTCAGCATGATAAGAGAAAATAAGAACCCGCGTTTCATAGGCTCAACAAGCCTTTACGAGGGCAGAGGGAGCGGCAATCCGCTCCCTCGCGTTACGTTCTCAGGTACCCATTTCCCAAGAGGAGAGGTACTCTTTTTGTTCTTCGGTCAGCTCGTCGATTTCGATGTTCATCGCTTTGAGCTTGAGCCGTGAGACCCAGTCCTCGATCTCTTTGGGCACATTGTGCACTTTGACTTCCAGTTTACCGGCATTCTTGACCGCCCATTCGGTGGCCAGCGCCTGCGTGGCAAAACTCATGTCCATGACCGAAGCCGGATGGCCTTCCGCAGCGGCCAAATTGATCAGCCTGCCCTCCGCCAGAACATAGATGCGGCGGCCGTTGGGCAGGGTGTATTCATCCACAAGTCGACGCACCTCGATCGGGCCCTTGACGGCAATTTTCTTCAGGCCCTCGAGGTCGATCTCGACGTTGAAATGGCCCGAATTGGCGACGATCGCACCGTCCTTCATGACCAGCATGTGCTCCGGACGAATGACATGAATGTCTCCCGTGAGGGTGCAGAACAGATCGCCGACCTTGGCCGCTTCCATCATCGGCATCACGCGAAAACCGTCCATGGCCGCCTCAAGGGCGCGGATCGGGTCGACTTCGGTGACGATGACGTCGGCGCCCATGCCGCGGCAGCGCGAGGCAAAGCCGCGCCCGCACCAGCCGTAGCCGGCCACAACGACCGTCTTGCCGGCCAGCAGAACGTCCGTGGCGCGAATGATGCCGTCGACCGTAGACTGACCGGTGCCGTAGCGATTATCGAACAGGTTTTTGGTCATGGCGTCGTTGACGGCAATGACCGGAAACTTGAGCGCTCCGTCCTTGGCCATGGCGCGCAG
>JAPDPN010000162.1:0-5467 GCA_034506455.1 Candidatus Zhuqueibacterota bacterium
GAAGGAAAAAATCATGCGATATTTTACAAATTAAAAAGCTATATTTACAAGTTGAGCGACGAGGAACTGGACGATATCGCCCGCGCCGCATTGGGGGTGCCGCTCCCAAAGCGAACCATGCTGACGCTCTTTCGTGCCGCCTTGGTCAAAAAGCCGTCGCTGATTCTGGATGCGGTCAAAGTGTTTACCTGAAAAGGACTCTATGAAAAGGATCGGCATCATCCAAGTTATCAAAGAAGACAAAAACAAATTCGCTCTACCCAACCTGTTTACCGTGCTGCGGCTGGTCTTTCTGCCGTTCATCCTCTTTTTCCTCTGGCAAGGCACCCGGCAAGGGGACATGCTGGCGCTCATTTTTATGCTTGCCGCCTGCTGCACCGATTTTCTCGACGGCTACCTGGCCCGGCGGTTGAACAAAAAGAGCGATCTCGGCCGCATGCTCGATCCCTTGATCGACAAGATCAGCGTGGACGCCGCCATGCTGGTGCTGACGACGCAAAAAGGCCTGCCGTTTTGGTATGTCACCGTGGTCATTTGCCGAGACCTGTTCCTTCTTCTCGGCGGAACCGTGGTCATTTCCAAGAAACGACTCGTCATCGAATCCAACATGCTCGGCAAAACGACAGCTACTGTCTTTGCCTTGGTGATCATTACCTACACCCTCAATCTGCCCTACATCAAGCAGGCGTTGATGTATATTTCTCTGGTGTTGGTGCCGATGACGGTCATCGGCTACGTTCACAAATATTACGACGAGCTGAGGCGTCTTTCCAAGCGTAAACGAGCGGCTGTCGAACCGGTAAAACATGTTTGATCTGTTGGCCAAATTCACCCAGGGCCTTGCCAAGACGCGACAGGGACTCGTCGAAGGATTGGCGCGCATCACCGGGGGTCGCGCAATCGACGAGTCGCAGTTGGAAGAGCTCGAAGAGTTGCTCTTGTTGAGCGATATCGGTGTGGACACTGCCGAGAGAGTCATCGTTTCTCTTCGTCGCAGGTTAAAGGAACAGGACGCAGCAGGCGATCCCGTCGAGCAGTTAAAGGCGGTGCTGCAGGAGCAGCTGCAGGTCTCGTCATTGGTGTCACCGACCCAAAAACCATGGGTGATCAGCGTCGTCGGCGTCAACGGTTCCGGCAAGACGACCACCATCGGCAAGCTTGCGTATTATTATCGCGGACAAGGCAGAAAGGTGCTGCTGGCCGCCGCCGATACGTTTCGCGCCGCAGCGATCGATCAACTGCAGATTTGGGCGGAAAGGGCGGGCGCCGACCTGATCCGCGCCCAGTCCGGCGCCGATCCGGCCGCCGTCGCTTTTGACGCCCTCAAGGCCGCCTTCGCGCGCGACTGTGACGTGCTGCTCATCGACACCGCCGGTCGACTTCACACCAAATCCAACTTGATGGCCGAGCTGGCCAAAATTCATCGGGTGCTGAAACGAGTGGATGCCGAAGCTCCGCACGAGGTGCTGCTGGTGCTCGACGCCGCCACCGGCCGCAACGGCCTGACCCAGGCAAAGCAATTCCTCGAGGCGGCGGGTGTAACCGGCTTGGTCCTGACCAAACTGGACGGAACGGCCAAAGGCGGCATTGTCTTTTCCATTTCGCAGGAACTCGGCCTGCCCGTCAAATTTATCGGTGTCGGTGAGCAGATCGACGACCTGGCCCCTTTTGATCCCAAAACTTTTGTCGATGCATTGTTTCAGTGAAAACAGCCTTTATCAATCTCGGTTGCCCTAAAAATCAGGTCGACTTGGAAATCATTCTTGGTAGTTTATCGGTTCAGCCTGCCGAACTGGACGACGCAGAGGCCGTAATCATCAACACCTGCGCGTTTATCGAGAGCGCCAAGCGTGAATCCATTGACGCCATTTTTGAGGCGGTGAGCGTCAAAGAAAAACATCCCGAGCTGAAAATCATCGTTTCCGGTTGTCTGCCGCAGCGCTATCGAGACAAAATCAAAGCTCTCATCCCGGAAGTCGATCACTTTGTCGATACCCGCGAAGCAGAACAGACTGCCGAAGAAATCCGGCGATATCTACAGCTTCCCGTCAGCCCCCAGGGTCGCCGCTTGCTTTCACCTCACCACTACGCCTATCTGCGTATCGCCGAAGGTTGCGACAATCGCTGCGCCTATTGCGCCATTCCGCTCATCAAGGGCGGCTATCGCAGCCGGCCGGCTGCAGAGATTCTCGCTGAAGCGCATCGTCTGGCGGAACAAGGCGTCAAAGAACTGTTGATCATTGCTCAGGATACGACAAGCTACCGAGATGTGGACGGCATCGACCTGCCGCAGCTGCTCGCCCGTCTCGACGCCGTGCCAGGCATCCAGTGGATTCGTCTGATGTACACGCACCCTGCGCATTGGAGCGATCGGCTTATCGAAGCCTTTGGCGGTTTCGAAAAAGTCGTTCCTTATGCCGACATTCCGATTCAGCATATCTCCGACGCTCTTCTTCAGCGCATGAATCGCAAAACCACGCGGGCTCAGATCGAAGAGCTGATTGATCGTCTGCGCTGTCGCGTCCCCCATATTGCGCTGCGCACCACGCTGCTTGTCGGTTTCCCCGGCGAGACCGATCGTGATTTTGAAGAACTGCTTGATTTTGTCGAAACGGTCCGTTTTGATCATCTGGGCGTATTCACCTTTTCCCGCGAAGAGGGTACGCGCGCCTATCGCTTCAAAGACGACGTGCCTGAAGAAGTCAAGCTGGAGCGGCAGCAGGAAATCATGCGGCGGCAGATCGAGATCGCCGAAGAACGCAACGCCGAATGGATCGGCAGGACCGTCCGCGTCCTGGTCGATGAAAGCGACGCGCAAAGCGGTATTGCTTATGCGCGCTGCTTTCACCAGGCGCCGGAAATCGACGGCAATATTCTTCTCCCCTCAATTGTTGCAGCAGGTGAATTCCGCACGGTCAAGATAACCGACTTTGAACTGTTCGATCTGCGAGGGGAAATAATCGACTAGGAACTTTACACGGTTTCGGCACGTGAAAAGATGTGGAAATTTTATGAGGTCATTAGTATGAAGGTTTTACGTTTTTGGCTGTTTATCGCGCTGCTCGGCTTTTTGCGTGCAGCGGAAATCGGCCCGCCGCCCATTCATCACGATGTCACCGTGTTTGCTGCCAAAGATCGATTGGACCACAGCCTGACGAGCATTTCCGTCGAGACCGTCTTTGACGATCTTCAGTTCATCAAAGCGGACAGCGGTTTTCAGGCGGAATACCAGCTTTCGGCCGTTATCTATCAGGGAAAGGATCAAATCGACGGCAAGACCTGGAAGCAAAAAGTCACCGTCGGCAGCTATGATCGCACCAACAGCCGCAACGAGGTTGATTTGGCAGGCATCACGTTCGATCTGCCGCCCGGAGATTACCGCCTGACTTTGACAAGAGAAGATTATGCAACGGGGAAGTCTCTGTCCGTGACTGATCGCTTTCGCGTTGAGGACTTTTCCCGCGCACCGCTCGCGCTCAGCGACATCTCTTTTGCCCGCCGAGTCGAAATGAAGGACGGCCGCGTCGAAAGTATAGTGCCGGAAGTGACCAATCCCTATAAAGGGCTGGCCTCACCTTCTTTTGCCTATTTCGAGGTCTATGCGCAAAAAGCCGAGCGGCCCGTTGAGGTGCATTATGAAATCACCGGCGAGAAGACCGGCGTTGTTGTCAAGCGCGATTTTATGCTGCCGTTGCAGGGTTTGAGGACCGCCATGGCCTTTCCTCTGCCGATCGACAGTCTGCAGCATGACGGATACCGTTTGGCGATCAAAGTTTCGGACGGAAACCGCAAGGCCGAAACAAAAAAAGAGTTCTTTATCCGTTGGCCGGGATTGCCCCGCAATGCCAAGGATTTGAATCTAGCCATTCAGCAGCTCCAGATCATTGCTTCACCGGAGGAGTGGAAAAAGCTCAAGCGCTCGGCCAAAGAAAATCAGGTTGAAGCTTTTGCGCGCTTTTGGGCTGTGCGGGATCCGTCGCCGGGCACCGAATACAACGAAGCGATGGAAGCCTACTATCAGCGCATCAATTACGCCAACGAAACTTTTACCGTTATGGGGCGCGAGGGCTGGCGAACCGATCGCGGTCTTGTCTTTATCATCCTTGGCCCGCCCGATGAGGTGATCCGCAACGATTATCCGTCCAACTCCAAGCCGTATCAGATCTGGCAGTATTACTCGATTAACCGCCAGTTTCAGTTTTTCGATCGCAGCGGTTACGGCGATTATGAACTGCTCAATCCGGTTTCGCTGTATGAACTGCAACGCTTTATTCGCTGGTAAGCCGCTCAGGATTTGGAAAATTTCGAACGTGCTTTCAAGACCGCGGCGCTCATTTGTAACGGTCGTCCGCCGATGACGCCTCTGAAACGCTTTTTTAACCGCATTCAAAAGCCGCCCCGACTCCAGGCCGGAGACCTGATCGGCATTGTTTCGCCGTCCGGCTTTTTGAGCGACGACAGAATCAAACGCCTCGAAAGCGGCATCGCGCGGCTGCAGGAAATGGGCTTCAGGGTGCGGACGGGCCGTCGGCTTTTCGATAGAAAAAGATACCTGGCAGGAAAAGATGCGGATCGCGCCGCCGATCTGAACGAAATGCTGCGCGATCCGGCCGTGAAAGCGGTGCTCTGTTCGCGCGGCGGTTTCGGCGCCGCCCGCATTCTGGATGCCGTCGACTATAAGGCGGTTCGGCGACATCCAAAAATTCTCATAAGCTTTAGCGACGGGACGGCCCTGCAGTCGGCGCTGTATGTACGGTCACGGCTGGTCACCTTTTCCGGCCTTATGGCGGTCGAGCTTGCGGAAGCGTCGATGGAGAGTTTGGAAATCTGGCGTACTATGCTTTCCCGAGACACTACCGGGATGGTTTTAGAGTCGCCGACTTTTCGAACCGTAATCGGCGGCGTGTCGGAAGGAATACTGCTCGGCGGCTGTCTTTCGATTCTGGTTTCGCTTTTAGGTACGCCCTTTATGCCGGACCTAAGCGGCACCCTGCTGGTTCTTGAAGATGTCGGCGAACCGCTGTATCGAATCGACCGTTTTCTGACGCAGCTGCGTCTCTCCGGCGCCTTGAAAGGAGTAAGCGGCGTCGTTTTTGGTACGTTTGTCAGCGAACCGGCGGTGTCGATTGAAGAGCTTGCGGAGGTCGCTTACGAGCATTTGTCCTCGACCGGTATTCCGGTCTTTTGCGGTTTGCCTTACGGCCATTTTCCGCAGCGGCTGACGCTGCCTTTCGGCGTTCGCGCCGAATTGGATGCGGATCGTGGAACAATCACTCTATTGGAATCGGCAACTCTATGAAACGAGAAGAACCTCTTCGTCTGGCGGTCTTGGCCTCGGGCCGCGGCTCCAATCTGCAGGCCATTCTCGATCATATTCACGAGGGCACGCTCGATGCCCGCGTCGTCGCCGTCATCAGCAACAACGGCAATGCCGGTGCGCTGGAGATTGCACGCGCAGCAGGTATTG
>JAPDPN010000163.1:0-5458 GCA_034506455.1 Candidatus Zhuqueibacterota bacterium
GCGTCCCGGCAGAGTCGGGTCAAAGAATGCGGCGCGTTCCTCGCGATCTTTTTCCTGTTGCTTCAGTTGCTGGAGGGTCCGCGTCAGCTCGTCGCGCAGGCTGTTCAGCTCTGCGCCGGCGCGCGGCCTTTCCTCGGCATCGACGGCGCCGATGAGTTGAAAGAGCGCGGTCACCTTGCCCTTTCTACCAAGAAAAGCGATGCGCAGCTCTTCCACATCTGCGGAAGAGGCAACCCTGCTGCTTTTCTCCGCAAACTCGCGGCGGATTTCCGCCGCTGTCGTCATTATCTGTTTGAATGCCTCCGACATGAGCGATCAGGATTTAGCGGAATTGACGACGGCTTCAAAGGCTTTGATGTCGTTAACGGCCAAATCGGCTAGAATCTTGCGATCTACAACGATGCCCTTTTTATTCAGCTTGTCGATGAGCTGAGAATAGGACAGTCCGAACATCCGCGAAGCGGCATTGATGCGCGTGATCCACAAAGCCCGAAGCTCGCGTCGGCGATTCCTCCGGTCGCGATAGGCATACTGCAGGCCCTTTTCGACCTGTTCTTTGGCGGATTTGAACAGACGGTGCTTACCGCCCCAATAACCTTTGGCGGCTTTGAGATATTTTTTCCGACGATGATGGGTCGGAACAGAAGAATGCGATCTAGGCATTATAGTCCTCCGTATCGTTCAGGGTGTAAATAATCAGGCGCTGATTAAGCGTTTGACGCGCGCGTAATCGGCCTTGGCAATCAGCGTATTCTGCCGCAGCCGGCGTTTCCGTTTGGCGTTCTTTTTGGTGAGAATATGGCTGGCAAATGCGCGCGAACGGCGGATTTTGCCCGAACCGGTAAATCTGAACCGCTTCATCGCTGCACGGTTCGTCTTCATTTTCGGCATTTTACATTACCTCACTTTTTCGTCAGATAGAGTATCAGTTGACCGCCTTCCAATTTCGTATCTTTTTCAACCTTGGCTATATCTTCCAATTCCTTTTTGAGCCGTTCCAGAACTGCTTCGCCGAACTCGCGATGGGCATTTTCACGGCCGCGAAACATGACGGTGGCTTTGACGCGATTTCCTTCCTCGATAAACTTCCTGGCGTGCTTGACTTTGAAGAGAAAATCATGTTCCTCGGTCTTTGGCCGCAGCCGAATTTCCTTGGTTACGATAACGTGTTGCTTCTTTCGGCTGTCTTTTTCTTTTTTAGCCAGTTCGTATTTGTACTTGCCGAAATCCATGATCTTACAGACGGGAGGCACGGCAGTCGGAGAAATTTCGACCAAATCCAGCCCGGCCTCATCGGCCAAACGCAACGCTTCCGCTTTGCTGATTACGCCGATCTGCTTCCCGTCGGGGCCGATGCATCGAACGCTTTTCGCCTCGATTTCATCGTTGACGCGAATTTCTTTGACCTTGATGTGGCACCTCCATAGTAGGTTCTTTATTTACATTGATTTTTTCTGCACGCCCTCCTGCACCAGAGCGATGAATTCACTCAGCGTCATGCTGCCCTTGTCGCCTTCGTGGCGTTTGCGTACTGCAACAGTCTGCGTTTCGAACTCCTTTTTACCAAGTATTAGCATGAATGGAATCTTTTGCGTCTCTGCTTCGCGAATCTTATAACCGATTTTTTCGTTGCGGTCGTCCAATTCCGTGCGAAGTCCAGCGGCTTTGAGCTGCTCGGTCACCTGTGCGGCATAGTCATGCTGCTGATCCGTTATCGGCATAACGACAACCTGAACCGGCGCCAGCCATAAAGGAAAGGCGCCCGCATAATGTTCGATCAACACGCCGAAAAACCGCTCCAATGAACCGAGGAGCGCCCGATGAATCATGATGGGGCGATGGCGTTGGCCGTCCTGAGCGACATAGTGGATGTCGAAACGCTCCGGTTCATTGAAATCCACCTGAATGGTGGAGCACTGCCAAGAGCGGCCGATGGAATCGCGAATTTTAATGTCGATTTTCGGCCCGTAAAAAACACCCTCGCCGGGATCGATTTGATAGGGGATTCCCGAGGCATCGAGTCCTTTGCGCAGCGCCTCGGTGGCCCGCTCCCAGTTTTCCAAAGTGCCGACATATTTTTCCGGTCGGGTGGAAAGGTACACGTCGAACGACTCAAAACCGAAGGTCCGCAACATGCCGGTGGAAAAATCGATCAGTTTAAACACTTCATCGTCCAACTGATCGGGACGGCAGAAAATGTGCGCATCGTCCTGCGTAAAGCCGCGCACGCGCATTAGTCCGTGAAGCACGCCGGATCGCTCATAACGGTAGACCGTGCCCAGTTCGGCCCAACGGAACGGCAGATCGCGGTAACTTCGCGTTTTGCTTCGATAAATAAGCAGGTGAAACGGGCAGTTCATCGGCTTGACGAGATATTCCTGTTCATCGACCTGCATCGGCGAGTACATGTTCTCGCTAAAGAAATCGAGATGGCCGCTGATCCCCCACAGCGTCTTGCGCGCAATGTGCGGGGAATTGACGAACTCATAGCCAGCTTCCAGATGGCGCTGCTTCCAATACTCTTCGATCTTGTAGCGGATAAAGGCGCCTTTTGGGTGCCAAAGCACCAAACCGGGACCTGCTTCATCCTGAATGGTAAAGAGATCCAGCTCTTTGCCCAATCGACGGTGATCGCGCCGCTTTGCCTCTTCGAGTCGAAAGAGGTATTCGTCCAGAAGAGATTTTTTCGGAAATGAGATGCCGTAGACGCGCTGCAGCTGAGCGTTCTTTTCGTCACCCAGCCAATAGGCGCCGGCAACGCTGAGAAGTTTGAAAGCGGCAACATAGCCGGTTGAGGGCAGGTGCGGGCCGCGGCACAGATCGATGAAATCGCCTTCGCGGTAGATGCTGGGCGGTTCGCCCAACCGCTCGATCTGCTCGACTTTATAATCCTCACCCCGCTCTTTGAAAAGCCGCAGTGCCTCTTCCACCGACATCTCTTCGCGAATGAACGGTCGGTCAGCGGCGACGATTTCAGCCATTTTGGCTTCGATTTTAACCAAATCTTCCGGTGTCAGGCTATGCCCCAAGTCGATATCGTAGTAAAACCCCTCTTCTACCGGCGGACCGAAGGCGAATTTGGCTTGAGGAAAAAGCTCTTTGACGGCGTGCGCCATAATGTGGGCGCTGCTGTGCCAAAAGATTTCCTTGCCTTCGCGGGAATCGAAGGTGAGGAACAACAGATCGCCGCTCTCGTTCAGCGGTCGAGACAAGTCGAACAGTTTGTTGTTGAGCTTGAGGGCCAGCGCTTCCCGCGCCAATTTTCCCCCGATCTCCATCAAAATATCACGGCCGGTTATACCGGACTCGTAGGATTTTTCTTTGCCGTCTGGAAACCGTATCGAAATTTTGGCCAAACAATCACCCTTTCCGGATCATCGTTTCTACAAATTAAAACCGCCTCAAAGAGGCGGCGGCAATTTATGTGGGCGGTACTGGATTTGAACCAGTGACCCCTTGCATGTCAAGCAAGTACTCTAACCATCTGAGCTAACCGCCCGTTTATGAATCGATCGTTTCAATTTTCGCGGCCGTCGGCAGCCGAAATCGTCATGTAACAGTGCCGAGGGCCGGAATCGAACCGGCACGGAATTATTCATTCCGAGGGATTTTAAGTCCCTTGCGTCTACCAATTTCGCCACCCCGGCCGACTGGGCATCTGGAGGCGGCGATCGGAATCGAACCGATGAATAGAGGTTTTGCAGACCTCCGCCTTAGCCACTTGGCTACGCCGCCGTGATGGAGCGGGAGACGAGGCTTGAACTCGCGACCCCAACCTTGGCAAGGTTGTGTTCTACCACTGAACTACTCCCGCAGCTCACAAAGGTTAAGAAATATAAAAACTTTGACTCATTTATGCAAGCTATTTTTGTCTTTTCAATGCTTGCTTTGTATTTGACCTGGGCCCTAATTCCGGCATGGATTCTCAATCAAAATTAAACTGCGAAAAGTTTTTATTTGCGGTTCGTCCGCTTCTTTGCACGGACAAATGCTGCCAAGGCTGTTGCGCACCGGCACGGTGCCGTCATCGCTGAGAATCTGTACTCGGCCGTCGGGGTAAAAAAACAAGGACTCGGGCGTCCAATCGCGCGGAATGGCTATCGTATCCACTCTTCGGGTTTCCTGCGATAGATCGTCAAAGACAAAGAGAGCAGAGTCTTTTGATTCTTCGACGCCGCCTGCAATGATGAGCAGACAGCCCTTTTCTCCCATACGTTCCAGGCTGCGTATGCCCAAACCATGCAAGTCCAACAAAACAGGTGCGCCGAAGCGCGCCGTTTCTCCCTGCAAAAGCACGCGTTCCGGATTCAGCAGCGGCACCAGCAGCGCCTTGCCTTTGGGTCGCGGGTTGCGAAAACCGATAAGCAGGCTTTTGCCGTCGCTGCCGGCGGCAAGTCCTTCGATGTTGACTCCTTTCTTTTTCGGACGCAGCTGATCATCCTTCTTTTTTTGCGGTTGGTAGGCTTCTTTCAGGCCGGTATGCCGAGAAACGGGATCGGCAATCAAATCGTCCAACAAACGACCGTACGGTTTGCCGAACGGCTGAACGACAAAATCATCCCCGCGTCGTTCGATGCGCAGCGCAAAAAAGCGATGGCGATTTTTTCGCAACCTTCCTTCTTTGTCTCTGCCGTGAGAGGAGATGAAATAGATGACCTCTCCAAGGCGGGCGGCGCCTTCCAAATCTGCTTCGGGACTCTTGTCGTCGTATGCGATTCCCAACATGGGGGATAAATCTTTAATAAAAACCGGCTCTTTCCGATCGAGGCAAAAAATGCGCAGCACATTGTCTTCATCATTGACGGCAACAAAATGCTGATCGTCCAGTGCGATTCCGGCGGAAGCGTCGCACATGGTCGAAAAAGTCAGCTCCTGGGCCTTAGGCTGCTTCTGCAACAGCAGCACCACCGATAAAGCAGCCGTTAATATACAAAGTCGATTGACCATACCGTCTCCCGACGTTATTCCCATTCATCGGTCCACGAATCGTGTTTGATGCTTTTGCCGCTTTTCGGTCGAATCCGCTTTTTGGCCTGCAGTTCTTTTTCGGCCTGCAGACGGACGTAGCTTTCGTAACGCATCGGGTCCAATTCACCGCTCTCGAGGGCCGATAAAACGGCACAGTCCGGCTCGTTGAGATGCCGGCAGTTGCGGAACCGGCACGACTTGCTCAGCTCTTCGATCTCCGGAAAGGCAGCGCTCGGATCATCCACATCCCACAATTGCACCGAGCGAAGGCCAGGGTTATCGATCAGTAGACCGCCGTTGCGAAGCACGATCAGCTCCCGATAGGTGGTGGAATGCTTGCCGCGATCCTTGTAACGGCTCGTTTCGCGGACGGCAAAACGGTCTTCACCGATCAGATCGTTCAACAACGTCGTCTTGCCGACGCCGGATGAGCCGAGCATAGCTATGGTCTCACCTCTCCGAAAATAGGGCGTCAACTGGTCGATCCCCT
>JAPDPN010000164.1:0-1716 GCA_034506455.1 Candidatus Zhuqueibacterota bacterium
CCGGTCGCCTCGATTTCACCGCTTATCTCGCTTGGTCCGTGGAAGGAAGCGAGCCAGTCTGTAATTTGCAATTTTTGAACACGAGCCTGTAAAGAAAAACGCCGCTCCACGAGCGAATCGGTGAAAAATGCCGGAAAAGGATGAACGCTTCCCTGCAGGCGGAGCAAAGACTGATCGCTCGATACGGCCAGATCCGTCTGAAAAATTTGTTCTTTTAGCGAGCCGTTCAACGAAAGCGACGGTCTGCCGGGAATACGCAGGGTCGGGAGGCGCAAATGAAGCTCTTGCGCGTTCAAGGAATCGGTTTGAAGGGTAAAGTGTCCGTCGGTCAAGAGCGGTTTTTGTGCAGCCGCCGAGGCAAAAAAACAATTTTCAGCGGTTCGAAGTTCGAAATCGCGTAATTCCATGCCCGCCGAATCGGATTGCAGTTTAAAGCGCAGATTGTTGATTTGCAGGTTCGGGTGCTGCGTGGAAAAACGAGCTCGGTTCAGAGCAATACGGTACCCTCTGCCGACCTGCAATTGCGCATCGATATGAATCGAGTCGATTTGTTGCGGCACCCAGTCGGGTCCGCCGGCCGGTTCGAAATGGCCGTTGCGCAGAATCAGTCGGTCGAGGAAAAGGGTGAAGGGTTTTCCCGTACCGCCTTCGATGCTTGGTGATTTGGGAATTGATTCGGGCTGCGGCTTGAAGAGGGTGATGAGGAGCGGCTCGCCCTTCTCGTTGCGCAGGAGGCGGACCTTTGGAGTATCGATGGACAAGGAATCGAGGAAAAGCCGTTTCCGCAGGAGCGATTCGAGACGATAGGAGGTTTCGAGTCGGGCAACGGAAAGCAAAGTATCGGAGTGGAAGACGATCGCAGCTTTTCTGAGGCAAAAGTGAGAGTAGAGATTGCCTTCGAGACTGCCGATGTACAGCTCGGCACCCCAGCGACGGGAGAGATGTGCCGTCACCCTTTTTGCCGCAAAAGATTTGACTTCTTTATTTTGCAGCAGGAGCAATAGAGTAAAGAGAACTATAAAGCCGAAAAGGAGCAGTCCGACGGTCAGACGGCCAAGCCATATGAGTGCTCGACGAATCATCAAAAGGCCTCCCCCACAGTCAAGTGCCAGCGCCAGGCCCCCTTCTCGAATACTGGTCGCGCAAGGTCGAGGCGCAATGGGCCCACCGGCGTTTTAAAGCGCAGGCCGCAGCCGAGGGCGACGCGGCTGTCCAGCAGGTTCAGACGATCGATAAAGACATTGCCGGCGTCGATAAAAAGGGCGCTTTGCAGAAAGCGGTAGAGCGGCAGCCGCATTTCGAGCGACGCTTCGAAAACTGCCGTACCGCCGAGCGGTTTCCCGTCGTCGGCGCGCGGTCCCAGCTCGTAGCGCCCCCACCCGCGGATCGAGTTGGCGCCGCCGGAAAAAAAGAGATCTTCGACCGGCACGACTTTGATCGGGTCGAAGGAATCAATTTTACCCACGGAAATCCGTGCGGCTCCGACTCCGCCCAACTGTCGCCGATACCTTCGAATGTCCAGCAGCCATTTGGAATAGTGATACTCGCCGGCTCCCAATCCGCTGTATTTTGCCGAGAGCGTGAATCGCGTGCCTTCACTCGGCGCAAAGAGATCGTCGGTGGTGTTCTTTGAAACAGCGAAAAGCAGACTCGACTTGTTATAGAGTCCGCGCAGCTCTTCAGTGACGCGTGGAGCCGCGAGGCTGTTCAGGTCGA
>JAPDPN010000164.1:1816-5418 GCA_034506455.1 Candidatus Zhuqueibacterota bacterium
CGATGCGGGCGTAGGGATAACCGAGGTCGGCGAGCGCCTGCTGCAGTCGATCGACATCTCTGTAAAATGATTCGTCTCGGAATCGTTTTCCCGGCTTGAGCTGCAATACCGCAAGCACATGGCTGCGCAGAAAAGCCGCTTGGTTTTCCTCTTTATGCAAATCAAAGTCTATCGCCACGCTCTCCACTTTTATAGGGATGCCTTCGATGACCTCAATGACCAATGCAACGGTATGTTTTTTTTCATTGATTCGCTTTTCGGCGACTATAGCAACAGCATCGAGAAATCCCTCTTGTCGGTAAAAGCGGATGAGTTGCTTCAAGTCGTTCTCGATCAGGGTTTCCGTATAGGGCGGCAGCTCGGCGCGATCTAATACACGTTGCCTTAGACTCGGCGGCCGCGAACTCATCAGCTGCAATAGCCGGGCATCGGCAAAAGAAAAATTGCCCTTGAGGCTGAGCTTGGTGATGCGATAAATGCCGTTCGTCGGCGTCTGGGTTTTCCCCTCTGATATTAGAAGAAAAAGTATGACTAGGCTTATGATGAGTTTTCTCACGCTGCCGTCTCGAATATTTCCTTTTAAAAATAATCTTTCTTTTGGGCAAAATCAATGCAGGTAATTCTGCATTTCAAAAAGTCAAATATTGTCTTTCTTTCAAGAAAGCTTTGGTTTTTCGATGAATTCATCTTAATATTATCTTAATATAGAAAGCGGTAACCATGAAGAATCGACTGCTGCTCCTGTTTTTTCTCTTCTTTTTTTCCGATCTGCGTTCCGCCGTCGTGCTGAATGAGTGCCAATCGAGGAACACTCGGACGCTGGCTGATGAAGACGGACAGTATTCGGATTGGATAGAATTGTACAATTCTTCCTCTCAGGCAATCGATCTGTTGAATTGGGGCCTGACGGACAATCCCGGCAAACCGTTCAAATGGCGATTTCCAAACCTGATACTTCGTCCCCAGGAACATCTTTTGGTGTTTGCCTCCGGAAAAAACAAAATCGAATTAGTTTATTGGCAGACCATCATCCGACAAGGTGATGTTTGGCGTTATTTTCCCGGCCGCAGCGAACCGCCGCCAAGTTGGAAATCTCTGTCTTTTGACGATTCGAATTGGCAGCAGGGTCCCAGCGGTTTTGGATACGGTGATAATGACGACGCAACGATCATCGAAAACGTCTTGACGATCTATATCCGCAAAGCGTTCAAGATCGACAAGCCCAGCCGCGTTCTTCGTCTCTTGCTGCACGTGGATTATGATGACGGTTTTATTGCCTATCTGAACGGCGTGGAAGTGGCCCGCGCCAATATGGGCGAGAAACATCAGTTCTTTGCCTTTAACCAGCCGGCTGCGGCGGGGCATGAGGCCCTAATTTACCAAGGCCAAGCGCCCGAAGCGTTCGAAATCGATCCGGCGCTGCTGCGGTCAGGTACCAACGTTTTAGCGCTCCAGGTGCACAATATCAACAGTTCGAGTTCGGACCTTAGCCTCATTCCCTTTCTCTCGATAGCCGTGTCCGATCCGCCGCAAGACACCCCTGCCATCCTCGGCCTGAAATCATCCTTCCTGCACACCAATTTTAGGTTGAATCAGGGCGGCGAGCTGTTGCTGCTCACATCGCCCGACAGCAGTGCGGCAGATTCGGTGCACGTTCCGCCGATGCCTGCAGACATTTCCTTTGGTCGCCGTTCCGACGGAGCTGCCGAGTGGAGTCTGCTTGCCCAGCCGACTCCCGGCGAGCCCAACAAAGACGTCGTCTATATCGGCCAAGCTGAGGCGCCGATCTTTTCACTGCCAGGCGGCCTCTACAACCGGCCGATCAATTTAGAGCTAAGCGACCCGAGCGGCGGAACCATTTACTATACTCTCGACGGCTCGGAACCGACCGAAAAGGCGCTGCGCTATACGCGACCAATCCCGTTGAATCAAACCGCTGTCGTTCGCGCCCGCAGCCTGCAGCCGCCGCTGCAGCCCAGCCGCATCATCACCCACACCTATATTTTCAACGAACGGTCTCCCTTTCCTATCGTCTGTCTGACGACGGATCCGGCCAACCTATGGGACTATGAGACCGGCTTGTTCGAAATGGGACCGAACGCATCGAGCGATTACCCCTATTTCGGCGCCAACTTTTGGCAGGATTGGGAAAAACCGGTGCATGTGGAATTTTACGAACCCGACGGCTGCAGAGCCTTCGCCCTGGACGCCGGACTAAAAGTTTTCGGCGGCTGGAGCCGCGGACGTCCGCAAAAGCCTTTGGCCATCTTTCGTCGCGCTGATTACGACACGACAAAAATCCGTTATCGTATCTTTCCGGAAAAAGAAATCGACGAGTTTGAAAGCTTTATCCTGCGCAACGGCGGCAACGATTGGGACAACACCTATTGGCGCGACGGCTTCATGCAGGCGCTGGTGACCGGCGTCACGGATTTGGAAACCATGGCGTTTCGGCCGGCGCATATCTATTTGAACGGCGAATACTGGGGCATCCTCAACATACGCGAAAAGATCAACGAGCATTTTCTGCACGCCAATCGCGGCATCGATCCAAAGGCAGTCGACATTCTCGACGGTTCGGGTACCGAGGATTGGCAGGTGATGGCCGGCAGTCGGCAAGCTTATGCCGAGCTGCTCGATTTCTTGAATACGCACAGTCTGTCTGACCCCCGCAACTATGCCGTCGTCGATTCGCTCATCGACATTGACAACTATATCGACTATCAAATCGCCGAGCAGTTTATCGGCAACACCGACTGGCCTGGTAACAACATCAAATACTATCGGCCGTATCGGCCGGGCGGCAAATGGCGCTGGCTGATCTACGACACGGATTTCGGTTTTCACCTTTACGATACGCGTTACGATTTCAACATGCTGGAATTTGCCGCGCAGTCGAACGGCCCCTCTTGGCCGAATCCGCCCTGGTCGACGCTGTTGTTTCGCAGACTCTTGGAAAACGAGACGTTTCGGCAAAAGTTCATCATCCGCTTTGCCGATCTGCTCAATACCGCCTTCGTTCCGGCACGGGTGCGAAGCTTTATCGACCGCTTTGATGCCATGTTTCGAAGCGAAATTGAGCGACAGCGAAACCGTTGGCCCGGCTCTCTGAGCGGCTATGCCGGCAGCCTCAGTCGCATGCGCACTTTTGCCGATCGCCGACCGGCATTCGTCCGTTCGCACCTGCGCAGCTTTTTCAACCTGCCGGGAGAGTTTAATCTGTCCCTTAATGTCCAAGGCCGCGGCAAGGTGCGCGTCAACACAGTGATCCTCGACCAATTTCCATGGAGCGGCATCTATTTTCAAGGATTGCCGATCACGCTGACGGCCATTCCCGATGCCGGTTATCGGTTTATCGGTTGGTCGCGCTCAGATTTTGCCGCCAAAGCGACGGTAAAATTTCAGAGTACCGCTAATCTGGAGGTCATCGCTTTTTTCGAACCGGCACCCGCAACGGTCAATCCGGTGATTAGTGAAATCAACTATAACAGCAGTCCCCTTTTTCCGGCGAGAGACTGGATCGAGCTCTACAATCCGAGCGCAACCTCGATCAGCTTGGCCGGATGGACCATTCGCGACAGTCGTCCTGAGAATCGATTTGT
>JAPDPN010000165.1:0-3519 GCA_034506455.1 Candidatus Zhuqueibacterota bacterium
TACTTGGACAAAGATTATGAAAAAGCCGTCGAGCTTTTCAGCAAGGTTGAGCCAATTAGTCAATCGGATACAAGTCTTTCCGAAGCCTGGCGGCGGGAATTCTTTTTTCACTACGGTTTGGCCGTTCTCGGTAAAAGCGGCGGCAAATCATTACATCGCAAGAATTACGCCGAGGCAGCGCGGCTGTTCGAAAAGGCGTTAACCTGCTGTCCGCCCCAAGAGGACGCCGATGCCGTTCGGTTTTTCCTCGGCTTATCACTCTTTCTGCAGGGCGAAAAGCCAGCAGCCGCAGCCTACTTGAAAGAAATTTCTTCAGCAAGTTCTTTTTATCGTCATGCGCAAAAGATGATATCACCCTAATCTTTGGAGGGCACTGTGCTTATTAAACTCTTGTTGGCAGTCATTACCGTCCTTTTGGCGGCGGTTTTGAAAAAGCTGTACGATTTGGAAGCGGTGTTGCGCAGGCTGCAAGGTTCAGGTGAAAAAGCGGAAAAACAGGATGCCCCGCAGCCGCCCCCGCCCCCGCCGAAAGAGGACGACACCAAGCCGAAATGAGCAGATTGAAAAATGCCGGATCGATTCCGGCATTTTTTATTTTACGCCTTTTCGATATATTTCCGAGTGTTTTACACCGAGCTCCGAAATGAAATTTTTAACGTACGGACATTTTGCGGTCTTTTTGCTGCTCACGGCTCTTTGCAGTCCTTTCTCAATTCGGGCGAAAGAGGCCGCTACACCTATCAGTCCCCTCTACACCTCTCCTTGTGCTTTTGAAATTTTGTTGCAAAATCTGCAGGCAACCCCTGAAAATTACGAAGCTTATCACCGCATTTATCAGCATTTGGCAATCTCAGGCAGAACGGAGCAGGCAGCCGTTTTCCGTCAAGTCGGAAAGACTAATGTCGGCAGACAATATGCTCTATGGATGCAGGCTCGTCTGAAAGCGCTGAACGGCAAATCTGCAGCAGCGCTGCGCGATTATCGCAAAGCATTGGCGATACGGAAACCTCCTTATGAGCTGTCGGCTGAATACGTAGAGCTGTCTCATGCCGAAGGTTGGGAATTCCTGCCGTTACCCTCACCGGAAGATACGTCTGCAGTACTGTTCGCACGCGCTTACGCATGCTTTCTGGACGGCGCCTTCCGCAAAGCCGATTCTCTGTTTCGCTGCATCGATGATCCGAACGCTTGGGAAATCCTGCATTACCACGGAAGAAATCTGATCTTTCTTGATCGCGACGAGTCGGCCGATTCCCTCTTTCGAAAGGGATTCCAGTGGGCACATAACACCGACAACCCTCGTCTGCAGGCATTGTTTGCATTGGACTGCTTTTATACGTCTCGACAGGATGAGGAGGCATTTTGGCTCGCTGCCGCGCAGCAGGCTGCCGAGGCGGCTTGTGATCCGGAGATGACGGCCAAAATAAAAAAATATCAGGCCTACCTCGAGCGCAGACAAGGACATCATGACTGTGCCCTAAAGCTGCTGGACGAGGCAATACAGATTGCGAAACAATTGGGAAAAAACTGGGAACTGGCTGAACTGCTTTTGCAAAAAGCCGAAACGCACTACCGTATTTATCAGATTTCCGAAGCCCTAACAGCGGCTGAGCAAAGCCGCCGCTTAAGCCAAAGGATCAAAGATCGGTATCATCAAGCCGGCGCCGAAGAGATGCGCGGCAAAATCTATGAATTTTTTCAGCTTTATGATCTTGCCGAACTGCATTATAAGCGCGCCCTGGAGATTGTTGCCCAAATCGACGCTTCCCAAAAAACGGCTCGTCTTCGTCGGGCTCTGCGCTCCCTGGAGCTGCAGCGATCCGCCAATGATCGTGTCATCTCGACTTTCAGCAACCTTTTACGGGAAAAACCCTCTCCTCAAAACAGCAATGCAATCATCACCGGTTTGCTGGAATTAGGAAGAGCCTATCTGCTTGACGGCAAAGCGGATTCTTCGCTTCTGGCATACGAACGGGCTTTGGCGGCAGCCAAGGACTTTGGCTCTGCCAACCAGCAGGCTTGGGCTACGGCAGGGAGCGCCCTGGCTCGATTTGCCCGCGGCGATACAGCCGCAGCCGTGCCGTTGGCTCTGCAAGTGCTTAAAGACGCGGAAATCCTGCGCTCACCGCAGCTGGCGCTGATGATGTATGCCGAACTTGGACACTTTAAACGCCGCGCCGGTAACGATTCCGCCGCCGTCGCTTTTTATCGTCGCGCTCTCGAACTGGTCGAGTCCTTTCGCGAATCTCTTTTGGCCGAACAGCTGCGCCAAGAGTTCCTCTCTTCCGGCAGATGGAGGATTTACGAGTCTCTTCTCGAAAGTCTCGCCCGACGTTTTCTGGAGACCGGAGAGTATAATTTACTCGATGAAATCTATCAGATATTCGAGCTCATGCTGGCCAGAGCTTTGAAGGATCGGCTAAACAGCGCCGAACGTTCTCCGCAAATTTCGGCTGAAGAAGAGTATTACCGCAACATCTGTCGACTTTTTACAGCAACACAAACGGCTTTACGCCATGCAAGCGCCGATTCCGTGCATGAAGTCAATCGATTGTTGAATGAATTGGATGAACAAAAGCGCTTGCTGCTCTCGGCACGGATCGAGGCCGAAAATCGGATCAGAACGCTTGGGCAACCAAGGCGGCAATTGACGCTCGCCGAAGTTCGCTCGCGATTGTCCAATCAAACTTTAGTGCTCTATTACTTGGGCGATGACCTCTCTTTCGCCTTGGCAGTACAGGCAGATAAAGCTGCTCTTTTGCCTCTGCCGATCAACAGGCGCATGGCCGCTGCACGCAGGGATTCTTTGCTGAGGCCTTTTTATGCGGCGGATGAGCAGAACCTGCCGCAATTGCCCTTTAACGCCGGAGCCGCCTATCGATTCTATCGCGATTTGCTTCAGCCGGTTAACACGGCGTTCCCCCGGGCGACAAATTTCGTCATTATTCCCTGTTCCGAGCAGGCTGCTCTACCGTTCGAGCTCCTATTGACTCGCTTGCCGCAAAAGGAGCTTTTTTCGCCATGCGACGAGCCCGAATATGCCGATGCTTTTGCCGTTAATCGATTTGTTTTCTCTTATGCACCCTCGGCAACTTTTCTGCAGCACTCCTGCCGCATGCCTCGCAGCAGGAAAGCGATGATTGTCGCCAATCCGCTGGAGAAGGGAAGCGCCGATGATGCGGATTTGCGTGCCGCCTCTTATGCGGCTTCACCGCTCCCGTTTGCTGTAAAAGAAGGCATGGCAGTTAAGAAACTGCTGCCAAAGGCGGTCGTTCTGAAGGAAACCAAAGCCTCTGAAACCGAAGTCAAACGATCTGTCGGCGACTGCGCAGTCATTCATTTCGCCACCCACGCATTTTTCGATCCGACCTCCGAAGCTTTTTCCGGCCTTTTATTGGCTTCTTCATCGATCGACGACGGCCTGCTGATGGGGTATGAAATCCTCGACTTGCCGTTGTGCAGCGATTTGGTCGTACTCAGTGCATGCGAGAGCGGAAAGGGCACTATCATTCGCGGCGA
>JAPDPN010000165.1:3619-5381 GCA_034506455.1 Candidatus Zhuqueibacterota bacterium
TTGATCATTGCCGAGGTGCTGCCGCTGAAATCCGCTGCGGCAACGACTTCGGGGCTGCATTCGGGATGCGCCAAGATCACGGCGTCCGGAAATTGTTTGCGTACCGCTTTAATATCCTGAACGGTGAACTTTTCGTGCACTTCGCAGCGGCCTTTCCAGCCGATGATCACGTAGCGCAGGTTGTCGGGCTCTCGACGCAGTACGCGCGGATTCTTTAGCGGAAAAATAATATCAAGACCGGTCTCTTTGGCGACATTGCTCGCCAGATATTCATCCGGCAAAAAAATGATCGATTCGGCTCCCAGCGATTCGACAACCGCCGCCGCGTTGCCGCTCGTGCAGCAAATGTCGCTTTCTGCTTTAACATCCGCATAGGTATTGACATAGCTGACGACCGGCACGCCGGGGTACATTTTACGCAGCCGACGCACATCCTCGGCCGTGATGCTTTCCGCCAAGGAACAGCCCGCTTTGGGCGAGGGAACGAGCACCGTCTTGTTCGGATTGAGAATTTTGGCCGTTTCGCCCATAAAGCGCACGCCGCAAAAGACAATGATGTCTTTGTCCGTCGTTGCGGCGCGGCGCGAAAGCTCTAAGGAATCCCCGACAAAATCGGCAACCGTGTGGTAAAGCGCCGGCTCCATGTAATTGTGGCCGAGAATAACGGCGTTGCGTTCCTTTTTTAAACGATTAATTTCGTAGACCAGCTCGGCTTTTAGGCGCAACTCCGCTTCCGGCACAATGTCCCGCAACACTGCCCGCATTTTTTCAAGTGTCTGACCGACGGTCGCCTCTTCGATGGGCATAATCGTAATGTCCATTTTTTCTTTACAATAAATTAATCAATCCTGCAGCCAATTGCAAATCTTCAAAGCAGTTGATTCCGGCCAAAAACCTTGCTTTTCAAAACAAACTATTCTATCTTTTCCATCCGCACGCTTGGGCTGAACTGAAACTCTGGAGTGTTTATGGCAAAACGCCGGCGAATCGTCTTGTGGATCATTGTGTCGAGCTTATTCCTTTTATGCGGCCGGAAACAACAAGGCATTTCGCAATTCGTTCGCGTTGAAAACGGTAAACTCTACGAAGGTAAAAAAGAGCTGCGTTTCATTTCCTTCAATGTTCCAAACCTTCATTATATCGAGGACAACCTGCCGTTTGCGGAAACCAATCCCTGGCGGTTGCCGGATGAATTCGAGATTCGCGACGCTCTGCGGTCGGTTCAGCAAATGGGCGGGCAGGTGGTGAGGATTTATGCCCTATCGGTCAAAGGCGAAAGAGACGGCGAGAATATACCCCGTCATGTGCTGGGGCCGAACCAATTCCATGAGGAAGCGTTTCGAACGCTTGATCTCGTCCTGAAAATCGCCCGCGAGTACGGCATACGCTTGATCATCCCGTTCGTCGACAATTGGAGCTGGTGGGGCGGAGTCGCCGAGTATGCCGCTTTTCGCGGCAAGCCCAAAGAGGCCTTTTGGCATGATCCGCAGATTATAGCCGATTTCAAGTCAACCCTTGCTTATGTGCTGAACCGAACCAACAGCTTTACCGGCATTTCTTATAAAGACGATCCGATGGTTTTGGCTTGGGAGACGGGCAACGAACTGACGTGCCCTCCCGAATGGACGGCTGAAATTGCCGCTTTTATCAAGAGCATCGACCGCAATCATTTGGTGATGGACGGCTTTCACAGTCAAAAGCTGCGCGAATCGTCGCTCGCAGACCCGAACGTCGACATTGTCACGACGCATCATTATGAAAA